>JAJTBQ010000023.1 GCA_021286835.1 Thiomonas sp. | reverse complement strand
CTCAGATCCGCGTCCAGCACGGCGCCACGGTGTGAGCTGCCGACCAGCGCGGCGAACTTGGCCATGACTCCGCGGGTGTAGCGCGTGGCCGGCGGTGTCCAGGCCGCGCGACGCCGGGCCAGTTCATCGTCGTCGACGTGCAGCGTCAGGCTCAGCGAAGGTGCGTCGATGGTGATGCTGTCGCCCTCCCGCACCAGGGCGATGGGGCCGCCGACCATGGCTTCGGGCGCGACATGCCCGACCACCATGCCCCAGGTTCCTCCCGAGAACCGCCCATCGGTGATCAGCCCGACCGACTCTCCCAAGCCCGCGCCCACCAGCGCCGACGTCGGCGCGAGCATTTCGGGCATGCCGGGGCCACCTTTGGGGCCGAGGTAGCGCAGCACCATGATGTCGCCCGCCTTGATGGCCCCCGCCAGAATCGCTTCCAGGGCGCTCTGCTCGTCGTCGAAGACCCGTGCCGGGCCGGTCATGCTGGGTTTCTTCAAGCCTGTGATCTTGGCCACGCAGCCGTCCGAGGCGAGATTGCCTTTGAGGATGGCGAGGTGGCCGTGGGCATACATCGGCTTGTCGATCGGCCGGATCACGTCTTGTTCGGCACTGGGCCGCGCGGGAACGTCCCTGAGATTTTCAGCCACGGTCTTGCCGTTGATGGTGACGCAGTCGCCATGCACCAGCCCGGCTTCGAGCAGCACTTTCATGACTTGCGGAATGCCTCCGGCGCGGTGCAGATCGGTGGCGACATACTTGCCCGAGGGCTTCATGTCGCAGAGCACCGGGGTGCGTTGGCGGATGATCTCGAAGTCTTCGATGGAGAAGGGCACTTCGGCTGCGTGGGCGATCGCCAGCATGTGCAGCACGGCATTGGTCGAGCCGCCCGTGGCCATGACCACGGCAACGGCGTTTTCCAGCGCCTTGCGGGTGACGATGTCGCGAGGTTTGAGCCCGGCGCGAACCGCGGCGAGCAGCGCCTGGCCCGAATCCCGCGCCGATTGCACCTTTTCCTCGTGAACATTCGCCATGGTCGACGAGTAGGGCAGGGACATGCCCATGGCCTCGATCGCGCTGGACATGGTGTTGGCGGTGTACATGCCGCCGCAGGAACCGCTGGTGGGAACCGAGCATTGTTCGATGGCGTCGAAATCGGCGTCGCTCATACGCCCGGCGGCGTGCTCGCCGACCGCTTCGAAGACCGAGACGATGTTCAGATCACGGCCCTTGTAATGACCCGGCAGAATGGTGCCGCCATAGACGAAGATGCCTGGCACATTGCAGCGGAGCATGCCGATCATGGCGCCGGGCATGTTCTTGTCGCAGCCGCCCACGGTGACCACGCCATCCATCCACTGTCCCTGCACGCAGGTTTCGACGCAGTCGGCTATGACCTCCCGCGAGACCAGCGAATACTTCATGCCCTCGGTGCCCATGGACATGCCGTCGGCAATGGTCGGTGTGCCGAACATCTGGGGATTGCCCCCCGCGGCGCGCACGCCTTCGATGGCCGCGTCGGCCAGACGCTGCAGGCCCGAATTGCAGGGGGTGATGGTCGAGTGGGCATTGGCAATGCCGATCATCGGATTCTGGAAATCCGACTTCTTGTAGCCCATGGCATAGAACATGGAGCGATTGGGCGCTCGGGACGCCCCCACGGTGATGTTTTCGGAACGCAGTTTCTGGCTCATGGCGTGCAATGGGTACGAATCGACGAAAGGCCATTGTCGCGCGGCAAGGGGCTGTCGTCGCGGGCTCAATGCCGGCGCAGAGGTATCCAAAGGTAAATATTGACCGGCGCTCCGGGCGCTTGAAAGGAATGCGGCAGCCGACCCCGTACACTTCACGCCCATGCTGATCCACCCCGACTTCAACCCCATCGCCCTGCAGCTTGGCCCGATCAAGGTGCACTGGTACGGCATCATGTACCTCCTGGGCTTCATCACCTTTTGGCTGCTGGCGCAAAAGCGCCTCAAAGACCAGCCCTATGCGCGCCAGGGCTGGACGTCGCGCGACATCGAAGATCTTTTGTTTGCCGGGGTGCTGGGGGTCATTCTCGGTGGGCGCACCGGCTATGTGCTGTTCTACCAGCCCGACTACTACTTTGCCCATCCGGCACAGATCATCGCGGTGTGGGACGGCGGCATGTCGTTCCATGGCGGGCTGCTCGGCGTCATGGCCGCGGCCTTCTGGTTTGCGCGCACCCGCCGTTATTCGTGGCTACAGATCATGGACTTTGTCGCGCCGCTCATCCCCCCGGGGCTGGCGTTCGGCCGCATCGGCAACTTCATCAACGGCGAGCTTTGGGGCCGGGCCGCGCCCGCATGGTGGCCGGGGGCGATGATTTATCCCGGGTCCGGCAGCATGGTGCCGCGCTTTCCTTCCGAGCTGTACGAGATGTTTCTCGAAGGCATCGTGCTGTTCGTCGTGCTGTGGTGGCTGTCCCGCAAGGAGCGGCCGCGCGGCTTCATAGCCGGGTGTTTTGCATTGGGTTATGGCCTGGCGCGTTTCACTGCCGAGTTCTTCCGCCAGCCCGATGCCTTCCTCGGCTATCTGTGGTTTCACCTCACGATGGGGCAGTTGCTGTCGATTCCGCTGATCGTTCTGGGCAGCGGCATGATCTGGTGGTCGCTGCGGCGAAGGGATCGCCTGGTCGCGCAGGGGCAGTCGGCCTCCTGATCGACAGGGTCATGGTGCACCGATGTTTTCCGGCGTACCGATCACCAGGCCCAGCGGCCGGGCGCTGCTCGCCAGTCGCAGTACGGCACGGTCCCTGCTCAGCAGCGTGACGGCGGTCTGCGTCAGCGCCAGGTCGAGAAACATCTGGTCGTCCGGGTCGCTGCAGATCAGCCGACGCTGACTCGGAGGGTTGGGGCAGCATTGCCCCCAGCGTGCGAAGCAGGCGTCGACTCTGGCGGCTGAATCCGCGGGATCGAAGCGCCGGGTCAGCGCCGGGTAATGGACCACGCGCAAGGCTTCGTCCTGCATCGATGGGCAGTAGAGCCATGCCACGCCTCCTCGCTGGATGGACTGGGCCCAGGTCTGCGTTCGCGGATCGTCGAACAGCACCCAGTCGAGCAGCACCTGCGTGTCAAGGACGCAGCGAGGCATCGAATCAGAGGGGAGGGGCATGCGGGAGAGGTGTCTGCCGGAACCGGATTGAGCGTTGATCCCTGAACCCTACTGGGACAGGTGGGCAAGGTCACTGCGCTTTGGGGACGTCTGCGCGAGACGTCACGCGCACACACAGAATTTCCAAGCCCGAGGCACAAATTTATCGGTTCAGGAAATGCCGGCCCAAGCCAGCCCGACAGACCCGAGTCATTGTAGGACGCCCTCGCGCGAGGGCAAGGCGTCAGAGCAATTTACCCTCGGCGCCCAGGGCTTCGTCGAGTTGGCGAGTGAGCTGAGCGACGGCCTGAGCGTCTTCTTCGAAGGCCAGGGACGTCTGCGTGGAGTCGCCCGCCGCCTTGGCGGCATGGCGCGACTCGATCAGACTGTGCGCCAGATTGAGCGCGGCGAGCACGGCAATACGCTCCCGGGCGCGCACCTTGCCCATATCGCGAATGGCGCACATTTCCGTGTCGACTTCACGCACGGCGGCCAGCAGCGCCGCCTGCTCGTCAGCGGGGCAGGCCAGGGTGTAGATCTGGCCCATGATGTTCACATCCAGCGTGGTCGTGCTCATGCTTGAGAGTCGGGCTCGCCCGAAAGGGAAGGGGTCTGATCCAGACGGGCCAACAGTTTGTCGATCCGCTGAGTGGCGTCGTGCAAGCGCTGGCGCATCTGATCGCGCTCGGCTTCGACGCCGTGCAGGCGCTCGGTCAGCAGGGCGTTGGTGCGCAGCAACTCGTTATGACGCAGCAGCAACCGCTCGACGCGCGCGTGCAACTGGGCGATGGCGGGGGAGGGCTGTCGTTCGTCCATGCCGGGCATTCTAAGGCTGTGCCGGCAACGGCCAAACAGCGTCGCCGCCCGGCTAACATGTCGTGCGTTGGTGCCCGCGCGGTGGTTCACGCCGCGCAGTTAAACGGGAAACAGGAAGAGACATGCCTGCGGCAAATGCTCCAGCCTGTGCTGCCCCCGCAACGGTCAGCGACCGAAGGCTCTGCCTTCCGTTCGGACGCTTCATCCACTGAATCCGCGGATTTGGGAAGGATGTCCGGATCGCGTCGCCAGCCCGGATACCGGCCAACGACGAGAGGACGCGCAGCTTCGGGGTGACGCGGCGCATCAAGGCCAGAGCGGCGCGCATCGCACTGCCGCATCACGGTCGCGATGCGTTCGGAAGTCTGGAGCTGCGTGCCTCAGCCGCGCTTGCCGTGCGGGGGAACACGGCAACGCTCATTCATCCGGAAATCGAGCCATGTCTCAGCAGTTCACACACAGCGGCGTCCGCACGCCATGCCGCAGTTTCCATGCGTCGGCGCCTTGCCCGGCCATCAAACCCGTCTCGCGCGCCGCATGGGCCGTTGCGCTCGGCCTCACCGCGCTTAACGCCCAGGCGCAGAGCGCCCCGTCGGAGGCCGCCGCCTTGCCACCCGTGGTGGTATCCGCCACGGGTTATCCGCAGTCGCTGGCGAAGGCCTTGCCCAGCGTCAGCGTCATCACCCGAGAGCAGATCGAGCAGAGCGGTGCGCAGAACCTGGTGACGCTGCTGCAACAGGTTGCCGGGGTCCAGGTGGCGACCAATGGCGGAGCGGGGCAACCCAGCAATGTGTTCGTGCGCGGCTTCGGCGGCGCCGATGTTCTGGTGCTGCTCGACGGCGTGCCCATGAACGCCCAGGACGCCACGGGCACGGCGTATCTCAACAACTTCACCACCGATCAGATCCAGCGCGTGGAGATCATTCGCGGCAATGTATCGGCCATCTACGGCTCCGGTGCGATTGGCGGTGTGGTGCTCATCACCACCCGCAAGGGCGGCGAGAAGCCCGAAGCGTCGCTCTCGGTCACGGCGGGCAGTCGCCACACCGGCACCGTGTCGGCCAACGCCAGCGGGCAGATCGGCCATACGGCGCTGCAGGCCGGCATCAGCCGCTCGACCACACAGGGCATCAGCGCCATCAATCCCGCCCAGCTCAGCAATGCCAACCCGGACACCAACGGCTATGGCAACACGACGATGAACGGTTCCATCGTGCAGACGCTGGCGCCTGGGCAATCGCTGGGCCTGCGCGCCTTCAGCAGCCAGGGCCGCGCCAGCTACGACAGCTATGGCGCCTATGCCAGCCCGACCGACACCAATCTGAGCAGCACCACGCAAGACCTCTACCAGATCTTCAGCGACAACCAGGTGACCTCGGCCTGGACGTCGCACCTCAGCGTGTCACAGCAGAGCACGACCAACACCACCGAGAACTTCAGCGCGTTTCCGTACAACGCGACCTACCGCACGCGGATCGAGCAAGGGCTCTGGCGCAACGTGATTCAGTTGGGGGCGGGGTGGACGGCCACGGCCGGGCTGGAGCTTCAGCGCCAATCCGTGCATTCGATCACCGCCTCCATTCCCGACGAGCAGCGCAACGCCAGGGCGGTGTTCGCCGGCGTGAATGGCAGCATCGGTGCCAATGAAATCCAGCTCAATCTCCGGCACGATGCGATCGACGGCTATGGCGGCCAGAACACCGGCTATCTGGGCTATGGTCGCGAACTGGGCGGCGGCTTCAAGGCGATCGCCAGCTACTCGACGGCCTTCAACGCCGCGCCTTTGGGCTACCTCTATGCCCCGTACTATGGCAATCCGGATCTGAAACCTGAAAAGGCGCATTCGGCAGAGGCAGGCCTGCAGTGGTCGCAAGGGGTCAATGTGCTGCGCGCCACGCTGTTCCAGACCAAGATGACCGACAAATGGCAGTACGACTTCACCTCCAGCACCTTCCAGAACATCGCCAGCAGCCGCACCCGCGGACTGGAGTTGAGTGGACGCGGCGCCTGGAGTGGCTGGGTTTATGACGCCAATCTCACCTTGCAGCAACCCGTGGACACCAGCAAGCCGGGTGACCCGACGCTGCAGCGCCAAGCCCGTAGCCTGGCGAACGTCTCCATCAGTCGCGAGTTCGCGTCGGTGCTCTATGGCGCCAGCGTGCACTACAGCGGTCCCAGATGGGATACCGGCCCGGCCGGACAGGTGACCCTGGGCGGCTACACCACGGTCGATCTCAACGCCAGCGGCGCGCTGTCGAAAGACTGGCGTTGGAACGCGAGGGTGCAGAATCTGTTCGACAAGCAATACCAGACCGTCTATGGCTACAACCGGGAACCGCTGGGGATTTTTCTCGGTCTGACCTGGCGCCCCGCGCTCTGAGCCGCTTCGCGCCCGCAGCCACCATGTCCGCAGATTCCACGATGGGTCTCACCGATCAAGGCACCTCACGCCTGCGCTGGGGCTTGCCCCTGTTGCTGGCCGCCGTCGTGGCGGTGGCGCTGTCGGTGGGCGAGGGAGGCTGGAATGCGGACATTGTCTGGCAGCTCCGGCTGCCGCGGGTGCTCGCCGGCATGGGGGTGGGGGCGCTGCTGGCTCAGGCGGGATTGAGCATGCAGATTCTGCTGCGCAATCCGCTGGCTGATCCCTATGTGCTGGGCGCCTCGGGCGGCGCCGGGCTGGGTGCCATCGCCGCGCTTCTGCTCGGCGCCGCGCTGTGGCTGGGCAGCGTGATCGGTGCGGGCCTGGTCCTGCTGCTGCTGCTGCTCATGGGGCGGCGTTTCATGGCGAGCCGCGATGACGAGGCCTCGGCGCAGCTCATTCTGATCGGCGCCATGCTGGCGGCCATCGCCGGCGCGCTCTCCACGCTGCTCTTGAGCCTGGTGCCCGATCAGCAGCTTCGGGGCGCCATGTTCTGGCTGGTGGGCAACCTTTCCGGTGCCGAGCACGGACTGGCCTTGTGCGCGCTGGCGGCGCTGGCCACTGGCTGGCTCTGGTGGCGCCGACGCCGCTACGACCGCCTGCTGCTCGGCAGCGAAACGGCCTGGCTGCTGGGCGAGCCGGTGGCGCGGATGCGCCTGGAACTCGTGGTCCTGGCTGCGGTGGCCACAGGGGTGTCGGTGGCCGTGGCCGGCGCGGTGGGTTTCGTCGGCCTGGTCGTGCCGCAGGCCTTGCGGCTTCTCGGGCTGCAGCGCATGCGGGATCAAGCCTGGGCTGCGCCCCTGGCGGGGGCCGCCCTCGTGGTCGCGGCAGACACCCTGGCGCGCGGCGTGTTCATGCCCTACGAGCTGCCGGTGGGCGCGGTCACGGCCCTGGTGGGGGCGCCGGTGTTCATTGGCATGCTGAGGCGGGCGCGGTGAGTGCGGCGCCTTGTCTCGAAGTGGAAGGCCTCGACGTGGCTGCCGCGGCGCAGCAGCCGGTGCTGGCGAGGCAACTGTCCTTCCGCCTGCGCCGAGGCGAACGTCTGGGCGTCATCGGCCGCAACGGCGTCGGCAAGTCCACTTTGCTGCGTCAGCTCGCGGGGCTGCTTCCGCTGGCGGGGGTGTCCGCCACCGTCAGGTTGGGCGGACAGTCGCTGTCCGAGCTTGGCCCGGAACGTCTGGCCGGTCTGCGCACCCTGATGCCGGCGCAGCCCCGCGACCGTTTCAATCTCCCGGTACTCGCCTTGCTCGAACTCTCGCAACAGCGATCCGATGGCCTGACCGCGCATGAATCGTTGCGGCGCGTCGATGCCTGGGCGCTTCGCGATCGCTCGGTGCTGCATCTTTCGGCGGGCGAGCGCCAGCGCGTCGGGCTGGCGCAGGCCCTGGTGCAGGGCGCGGCCATCCTGCTGCTCGATGAGCCCGTCGCCTTTCAGGATCCGGGGCATCAGTCGCTGGTGGGCACCGTGCTGGCGAACCTCCCGGACCACGCCGTGGTGTTCTGCGCCCACGATGTGAATTGGGTCGCGCGCTTCGCCACCCATGTGCTGGGGCTGGGTCTGCGGGACGAGGTGCGGGGGTGGATGTTCGAGCGATGCGAGCACGCACTGCGGGCCGATTTGCTGCGCAGCCTGTACGGGTGCGAGTGGATGGCGCTTGACCACGCCGATGGACGTCGCGCCTGGATGGCGCTCTGACCCGTCGAGACGCTGCGCTCGCGCAATCGCCGATACTTACGCCATGCCGCCCTCACACGACCCTCAGCACGCGCCGGTTGCGCCACAGCCCGGCGACCGCACGCGGCTGGCCTTCAAGGCCCGGCTTGCCTCATGGGCACGAGGGTTGATGACGGACTGGCGGCAGACCGGGCCGTCCGTGCTCATCGCGCTGCTGGCCTTGATCAACGGATTGGCGCAGATCAGTCCGCATTTTCTTTCGCTGCGCGTCACCCTGCTTGGCATCGCCCACAGCGGTGCCGACGGCCTATCGGGGCTTGAGGATCTGGCCGCTTTTCCCCATGTGATCGTGGGCATCGGCCTGGTGCTGATGGCGCCGGGCTTGCTGTTGCGCGCGCGGGTGGCCTGGGTGCTGGCGATCGTGCTGGGCATGGTGTCGGCCGGGCTGGCGCTGTGGGCGGCTCACCGGCCCGATGCGGTGTTCATGCTGTCCGGGGTGCTGCTGCTGGCCTTGCTGATCTATGGCCGACGCTTCACCCGCAGCAGCCTGGCGGCCAGCTCCCTGTTCGCGCTGCTGGGTGTGGGCAGTTTGCTGATCTACGGCACGCTGGGCAGTCTGTGGTTCGGCGCTGGCTACACCCCTCCGATCCACAGCCTGCCGACCGCGTTTTATTACACCATCGAGACCATGTCCACGGTGGGTTATGGCGATATCGTGCCGCACACCCTGCACGCGCGGATGTTTACCGTGTCCATGATCGTGCTGGGCATTTCGGTGTTCGCCACCACGCTGTCGGTCGTGATGGGGCCGGTGATCGGCGGCAGTCTCAAACGGGCTCTGGAGGGAAGAATGCACAGCGAACGACGCAGGAACCATTACGTCATCATCGGGGTATCGAGCCTGGCTTACGCCATGTGGAAGGAGTTGACCGGCCGAGGTGTGGCGGTCACGGTCATTGCGCCGATCGGCCATCCCTCCCCCTATCCCGACACAGCCGATGTCATCACGGGCGATGCCACCCGCGACGAAACCCTCCGCCTTGCCGGGGTGCCCCACGCCAAGGTCGTGCTGACCCTGCGCGACGACGATGCCGAAAACGCCTTCGCCGTGCTGGCCGTGAAGGAGATGGCACCCGGGGTGAAGACCATTGCCGGCGTCAACGACGTGCGGCATGTGAACAAGATCCGCCGCGTCCAGCCCGACGTGCTGTTCGCACCGCAATTGCTGGGCAGCCAACTTCTTGCGCGCGATCTGTTCGACGAGCCGATCGACAACGAGACGGTGCACCAGTTGCTGTTCCCGCAGCAGTAGCAAGTGCTGGCCGCTGTCCTGTGCATGCGCAGCGGGCCACGCGAATGAAGGCCCGATCCTGAGCCGGCCGCCGGGGCGAAGCCTGCCCCATGAAAAACGCCCGCATCTGCGGGCGTTTCGAGAACTCTATCGGCCGGACCGAAGGGGCACGATCACTCCGTGATCTTGGCCTTGGCGCGCAGCTCGTCCTGGTACTTGGTGATTTCTTCGCGCTGCAGTTCAGCCTGGATCTGCGGCTTGAGCTGCTCCAGCGTGGGCGCCTTGGCCGGGCGGGTGGCGTCCAGCTTGATCACATGCCAGCCAAACTGGCTTTGCACCGGGGTCTGGGTGTATTGGCCGGGCTTGAGGGCTTCCAGGGCCTTGGCGAACGGCGGCACATAGTTGCTGGGCGTTGACCAGCCCAGATCGCCGCCGTTGGCCGCGCTGCCGGTGTCCTTGGAGTATTTCTTCGCCAGATCGGAGAACTTGGCGCCCTTCTTCAGCTGGGCGATGATGTCCTGGGCTTCCTTCTCGCTGGGCACGAGGATGTGCTGGGCCTTGTACTCGGTGTTGCCGAATTTCTTGGCGAACTCGTCGTACTTGGCCTTGACTTGCGCATCGGTGACGGGATGCTTTTGCAGATATGCGTTGAACAGCGCGCGGATCAGGATGTTCTGGCGGGAAATGCGGACCTCGTCCTGCACCGTCGGGTCTTTGTCGATCCCCAGCTTGTCGGCCTCCTGAACCATGACTTCGCGGCTGATCAGCTCGTTCTTGACCATGTCCTTGAGCTGGGGCGTGACCGGCTGGCCCTGCTGCTTGGCCATGCTGTTGGCCACGGAATCGGCCAGAGACTGCGGAATGGGCTTGCCATTCACGGTGGCGATGTTCTGGGCCCAGACGGGGGCGGCCAGCACGCAGCTCATTGCCGTGGCGGCCAGAATGCGGGAGAGTTTGAACATGGAGTCATCCAGAAGGGGGAGGGAACACATGGGCAGGGCGAGCCGTCAGGCCGTCTCTGGTTTGTCAGAGCGACCGACCTGGAGTGCTTCTCCAGGTGCCTGACAATCGAGCACCAGAGCGTGTATCTCATGGTGCATCATTGAAGCCAAAGCATCATACACGAGGCGATGTCTGGCCAGACGCGAGGCGCCGGTAAAGCGCGCACTCACGATCCGCACCCGGAAATGACTGCCTTCGGCATCGAATCCGCCATGCCCGGCGTGGGCCGCGGAGTCGTCGGCCACCTGCAGGGTTTCGGGGTTCAGCGCCTGTTGCAACAGCGCTTCGATGCGCGCTCGACGGGACATCGTGGAGGGCATCAGGCGTTTTCGTCCAGCTTCATGTGCTTGGCGAGCAGCAGCGACTGCCCGAGGACGAACACCAGCGTCAGCGCCAGACTGCCGAACAGCTTGAAGTCCACCCAGAGGTTGGTGGAGAAGTTGTAGGCAATCACGATGTTAAGCACGCCCATGAGGGCGAAGAAGACCACCCACGACCAGTTGACGCGGTTCCAGATCGGGTCGGGCAGCTGCATCTGCTTGCCCATGAGGCTGCGCATCAGGTTCTTGCCCTGGAGCAGTTGGGCGCCGGCGAGGATGATGGCGAACAGCCAGTACAGCACGGTGGGCTTCCACTTGATGAAGGTGTCGTTGTGGAACAGCAGCGTGGCCCCGCCGAAGATCACCACGACCCCCAGACTGAGCCACAGCATCGGTTCCACCTTGCGGTGCTTGAACCACACCCATCCGATCTGCGCGAAGGTCGCCGCAATCGTCACCGCGGTGGCG
The DNA here is from genome assembly GCA_021286835.1 of Thiomonas sp. GTDB lineage: Bacteria > Pseudomonadota > Gammaproteobacteria > Burkholderiales > Burkholderiaceae_C > Thiomonas. The sequence continues at coordinate 5,018 of JAJTBQ010000023.1, read as the reverse complement.
GCGTAGATCCCAGCCACCTTGAACACGATGAAAAACAGGATGATGGGAAAGAAATCGAAAAGGATCTTCAAGGTATCGGTGATGTGGGGTGGGGCGGAGCGCTATGGAAGCTCGCCAGCTCATTGAGCGTCGGCTTGAGTGTCGGCTCGGCAGCGCAAGCTGCCGGGTGGCGGGGCACTCATCGGAGGCGAAATTGTCCCATGTTTGATGGCGCCGGGATGTCCAATGTCTTTACGGTGCCGGGTATTTCACGGCGTTCTTGCCGATCTTGTTCTCCACCGCCCGGTCTATGTCGACGCCGGTGTGATCGGCGATCTGGACGAGATAGATCAGCACGTCGGCGATCTCGTCGCCAATCCGGCCTTGCAGGTCGGGGTCTTGGCCAGAACGCTGCGACTGCTCGGGCGTCATCCACTGGAAGTGCTCCACCAGCTCGGCGGCCTCCACGATCATGGCCATCGCGAGGTTCTTGGGCGTCTGGTAGGGCGTCCAGTTGCGCTCGGCCGCAAACTGTCGCAACCGGGCCTGCAAGGCGGGAATGTCCATAGGGGGCTCCTGAAGTGCGGGCACACCTCAGTCCGCAATGGTCTGGAGGAGTTCGCTTTCGATGATGTTCTGAATCCGCGCGTCGCCCAGTCCGGGGCCAGAGACGAGGAAGGTGTCTTCGACCCGTTCGCCGAGCGTGGTGATCTTGGCCAGTTGGAGGTCGATGTGGTGTTTGGCCAGTACCTGGGCGATGCCGAACAGCAGACCGGCCCTGTCGTGAGCGGTCACGCTGAGGATCCAGCGCTGTCCGCGCTCGTCGGGGCGCAGGCCCACGCGCGGGCTGACCGGGAAGTTGCGCACACGGCGCGACAGTCGTCCGTGATGCGCAGGCGGCAGCGGGCCGGTGCCGCTCAGTTCGCCCAGCAGCGAGGTTTCGATCACGCCGATCATCGCCCGATCGTGCACCTTGGTGTGCGGAGACACGACGACGAAGCTGTCGAGCGCCCAGCCGTTGTTCGCGGTGTGGACCTTGGCGTCGAGAATGTTGAAGTTCTGACTGTCGAAATAGCCGCAGATGCGCGCGAAGAGATCGGGGCGGTCGGGCGCGTAGACCAGCACTTCCAGTCCTTCGCCCTCGGGAGCCAGCCGCGCGCTGACCACCGGGCCGGCGCTGGCGACGCGGGCGTAGAGCTTGCGGGTGTGCCAGGCGATGTCCTGCGGGTCGTTGCGCAGGAAGTAGCCCATGTCCAGCGTGTCCCACAGCGGTTTTTGCGCACCTTCGGGCAGGGCGTAGAGATTGAGAATGCGTTGGGCCTCGCGCTGCCGCAATTGGAGTTCGGCCTCGGGCTGCGGCGTCTGGCCGCCCAGGGCGCGCAGCGTGGCGCGGTAGAGGTTTTCGAGCAGTTTGCCTTTCCAGGCGTTCCAGACCTTGGGACTGGTACCGCGGATATCGGCCACGGTCAGCAGATAGAGCGCGACGAGGTGGCGCTCGTCGCCCACGCGCTGGGCAAAGGCGGCGATGACTTCGGGGTCGCTCAGGTCTTCCTTCTGCGCCACGCGGGACATCTGCAGATGCTCGCGCACGAGAAAGATGGCGAGCTCGGTGTTGGCGGCGTCGATGCCGTGAGCCTTGCAGAAATGGCGGGTTTCGATGGCGCCCAGATCGGAGTGGTCGCCGCCGCGTCCCTTGGCGATGTCGTGGAACAGGGCGGCCAGAATGAGCACCCAGGGCGGGTCGAAATGGGCGGCCAGCTCCGAGCACAGTGGGTACTCGTGCGCGTGCTCGGGCATGAAAAAGCGCCGCATATTGCGCACGACCATCAGGATGTGCTGATCCACCGTGTAGACATGAAACAGGTCGTGCTGCATCTGCCCGACGATGCGCCGGAAGGCCCACAGATAGCGCCCGAGCACGCTGGTGCGGTTCATCAACCGCAGGGCATGGACGATGCCGTTGGGCGCCTGCAGAATGCGCACGAACTGCTCGCGGCTGCGCGGGTCGTGGCGGAAGGCGCTGTCCATGCGCGTACGCGCCAGATAGATGGCGCGCAGCGCGGCAGCCGACAGCCCCCGGGCGCCCGGAGCGCGCTGAAACACCGCAAAAATCTCCAGCAGCGTCCAGGGCTGTCGCTGGAACAGCTGGAGATCGGCCGGCTCGATCATGCCGTCGCGCAGCACGTATCGGCCGTCTTCCACGCCGTCGAGCCCCACGATGGGCTGGGCCTGGGCCACCGATTGCGGCCACAGCCGGCCTTCGATGTCGAGCAGCACGATCTGGTTGATCTGCTCGACGGCCTTGGCCGCCCAGTAGTAGCGCTGCATCAGGAGTTCGCCGGCGCGCTTGCTGGGCGTCGGCGCAAATCCCAGCACCTTGGCCACCGCCGATTGCTGGTCGAACACCAGGCGGTCTTCACGCCGGCCCGCCAGCATGTGCAGGTGTGCGCGGATGCGCTTGATCACCGTCTCGTTGCGCTGGATCTGGCGGACGGTGTTGGCGTGGATGATTCCACAGGCGGCCAACTCCTTCCAGGTGCGGCCCATGCCACTGGCCTGCGCCACCCAGAGCAGCAACTGCAGATCGCGCAGCCCGCCCGGACTCTCTTTGCAGTTGGGTTCGAGCGCATAGGGCGTGTCCTCGAACTTGAGATGCCGCTGCTGCTGCTCGCGCATCTTGGCCTGAAAGAAGGCGCGGGCGTCGAGGTGCTGGAAAAAGAGCGCCTGCATGGATTCGATCAATGCGCGGTTGCCGCAGAGAAAGCGCGATTCCAGCAGCGCCGTCTGCACGGTGATGTCCTTGGCCGCCTCGTCCATGCAGGCCTCGACCGTTCGCACGCTGGCCCCGATCTCCAGGCCGCTGTCCCAGCAGGCCGTGATGAAGCCCTCGGCGGCCGCATCGGTGGCGGTATCGCTTCCCTGGGGGTGGGGCAGCAGCAGCAGCAGATCGATGTCGGAGTGCGGAAACAGTTCGCCGCGTCCGTACCCGCCCACCGCAATCAGCGCCGCTTCGAGCGGCATGCCCGTTGCCGTCCAGAGCGTTTGCAATGTTTGATCGGCCAGGCGGGTCAGCCCGTGCAACAGCGGCGCCACTTGGCGCGGGTGCCGGGCGAAATGGTCGAGCAGCACGGTCCGCCCCTGCTTCCAGCCCTGGCGGATGTCGCTCAGCAGTCCCACATCGGGGCTGGCGGCAACGACAGCGGCGGCGGTCATGGGCACGCGACGGCGTTGAAAGCCCCGAGGCGCGCCTTCAGGCGGCGACGGCAGGCTGGCGGACGAAACCGGGCGCCGGCTGGCAACCAGCCGAGGTGGTCAACACCTCGAAGCCTGTGGGCGTGACCAGCACCGTGTGCTCCCACTGCGCCGAGAGCGAGCGATCCTTGGTGACGATGGTCCAGCCGTCGGCCATTTCGCGGATGTCGCGCCGCCCGGCATTGATCATGGGCTCGATGGTGAAGGTCATGCCTTCGCGCAGCACCTCGCCCGTGCCCGCCTTGCCATAGTGCAGCACCTGCGGATCTTCGTGGAATTTGCGTCCGATGCCATGTCCGCAGAACTCCCGCACGATGCTGTAGCCCGCGCTCTCGGCAAAGGTCTGGATGACGTGGCCGATGTCGCCCAGCCGCGCACCGGGCTTGACCAGTGCGATGCCGTGCCACATGGCCTCGAAGGTGATGTCCACCAGCCGCTGCACATGCTTGGGCACGGTGCCGATGCTGAACATGCGGCTGCAATCGCCGTGGAATCCGTCTTTGATCACGGTGACGTCGATGTTCACCACATCGCCGCTTTTCAGCGCCTTGTCGTTCGGAATGCCGTGACAGATGACGTTGTTGACCGAGGTGCAGATCGACGCCGGGTAGGGCGTGTAGCCGGGGGGCGCGTAGTTCAGCGGAGCCGGAATGGCCTGCTGCACCTGGGTGATGTAGTCGTAGGCCAGTTTGTCGATGGCCTTGGTCGTCACGCCGGGCTGAACGTGGGGGGTCAGGTAATCGAGCAGTTCGGAAGCCAGTCGCCCGGCCACGCGCATCTTCTCGATGTCTTCAGGGGTTTTGATGGTGATGCTCATGGCGCAATTATCACACTGCCGCCCCGGCGGCGTTGGCGGAAGAAGCCCGCTGGCGCCAGCGGTGCATTGCCGCGTTGGCCGCTTCCTATAATTTCGCGCTGATCTCCCTCCTCCCGCCTCGCCCATTCCGGGTTCCCGCATGCACATCCTTTTCTTCGAAGGCGCCAGCGCCTTGTCCGCCTTTCGTCAGGACGCCCTGCAGGCGCGTCTGCGCCAGTCCGAACCGGAAATCGCCGCCAGGGTGCGCCGCGTCCACGCCCGCTATGTGCATGTCGTCGCGCTCGACGCCGCGCCGTCATCGGCGCTGAGCGACAAGCTCGAAGGTCTGCTGCGCTATGGCGATCCCTATGTCGGACCCAGCAGTGGGCAGACGCTTTTCGTCATGCCTCGCCTCGGGACGCTGTCTCCCTGGGCCTCGAAAGCCACCGATATCGCCCGTCTGTGCGGCGCGCCGGTGCACCGGGTGGAACGGGCGGTGGAGTATCGCCTTGAAATGCAAAGCGGCTTGTTGCGCGCGGCCAAACCCTTGTCCGATGACGAATTGCTGCGCCTTGCTGACCTGCTGCACGACCGCATGACCGAGTCGGTGGCGCTGCGGCGCGAGGTCTTGGAGCGCCTGTTCGCCGAGCTGCCTCCCCAGCCCCTGCAGCATGTGGATGTGCTCACGGGCTCCCTCGATGCCGGGCGATCGGCACTGGCGCGGGCCAATGCCGAGCAGGGTCTGGCGCTGTCGGACGACGAGATCGACTATCTGCTGGAGGCCTACCGCAAGCTGGGGCGCAATCCCACCGATGTCGAACTGATGATGTTCGCCCAGGCCAACAGCGAACATTGCCGCCACAAGATCTTCAACGCCCGTTTCACCATCGACGGCGTCGACCAGCCTCACACGCTGTTCCAGATGATCCGCAACACCCACGCCTTGGCGCCGCAGGGCACCGTGGTGGCCTATGCCGACAATGCCTCGGTG
>JAJTBQ010000326.1 GCA_021286835.1 Thiomonas sp. | reverse complement strand
GTCGACTCGATCATCAGCCAGAAGGGCAAGGACCTGATCTGTATCTACGTGGCGATCGGCCAGAAGGCCTCCACCATCGCCAACGTGGTGCGCAAACTGCAGGAGTTCGGCGCGATGGAATACACCATCGTCGTGGCCGCCTCCGCGTCGGATTCCGCCGCGATGCAGTATCTGGCGCCTTACGCCGGCTGCACCATGGGCGAGTATTTCCGCGACCGCGGCCAGGACGCGCTGGTGATCTATGACGATCTGACCAAGCAGGCCTGGGCCTATCGCCAGATCTCGCTGTTGCTGCGCCGTCCCCCAGGCCGTGAAGCCTATCCTGGTGACGTGTTCTACCTGCACAGCCGTCTGCTTGAGCGCGCCGCCCGTGTCAGCGCCGAGTATGTCGAGAAGTTCACCAACGGCGCTGTGACTGGCAAGACCGGCTCGCTGACCGCGCTGCCCATCATCGAAACGCAGGCTGGCGACGTGTCCGCCTTCGTGCCGACCAATGTGATCTCGATTACCGACGGCCAGATCTTCCTCGAAACCGATCTGTTCAACGCCGGTGTGCGTCCTGCGATCAACGCGGGCGTGTCGGTGTCGCGGGTGGGTGGTGCGGCACAGACCAAGATCATCAAGAAGCTCTCGGGCGGCATTCGTACCGACCTGGCCCAGTACCGCGAACTGGCAGCGTTCGCGCAGTTCGCCTCCGATCTGGACGAAGCAACCCGCAAGCAGCTCGAGCGCGGTCGTCGCGTGGTCGAGCTGCTGAAGCAGCCTCAGTATCAGCCGGCCCAGGTCTGGCAGATGGCGGCTTCGCTCTACGCGGTGAACAACGGCTACCTCGACGATCTCGAAGTCAAGCAGGTGCTGCCTTTCGAGAAGGGGCTGCACGATCATCTGCAGACCAAGCACGCCGCCCTGGTGCAAAGCATTGAATCGGCCAAGGATCTCTCCAAGGACGACGAAGCCAAGCTCAAGGATGCGATCGCCGAGTTCAAGAAGAACGGTGCGTACTAATTCATTCCATGACGGACAGGACCGGAAGGCTCGCGGCCTGCAGGTCTGACCGAGGAGTAAATCAATGGCTGGAATGAAAGAAATTCGCGTCAAGATCAAGAGTGTGCAGAACACACGCAAGATCACCAAGGCGATGGAAATGGTGGCCGCATCCAAGATGCGCAAGGCCCAGGAACGCATGCGTGCGGCACGCCCCTATGGCGATACCGTGCGTGTCATCGCGGGCCATCTGCGCCAGGCCAACCCCGAGTACACCCATCCCTTTCTGATCAAGCGCGAGCCGATCAAGCGCGTCGGCCTCATTCTTGTGACGACCGACAAAGGGCTTTGCGGCGGCCTGAACACCAACATCACCCGCATGGCGCTGGGCAAGATCAAGGAATGGCAGACCGAAGGGGTGCAGATCGAATGCTGCGCCATCGGCAACAAGGGCATGCAGTTTCTGCAGCGCCTGGGCATGAACATCACTTCGCAGGCAGTGCAGCTCGGGGACAAGCCTCATCTCGAGAAGCTCATCGGGCCGGTCAAGGTCATGCTCGACGCCTACCAGGAAGGCAAGCTCGATGCGGTCTATCTGGGCTTCAGCCGCTTCGTCAACACCATGAAGCAGGCTCCCGAGATCGAGCCTCTGGTGCCGCTGCCCGCCCACGCCCTCGACGCCAAGGCCGGTGATGCCAAGACCCACAGCTGGGACTACATCTACGAGCCCGACGCCAAGCCTGTGATCGATGCGCTGCTGGTGCGCTACATCGAGGCACTGATCTACCAGGCCGTGGCTGAAAACATGGCTTGCGAACAATCGGCGCGGATGGTGGCGATGAAGTCAGCCTCCGACAACGCCAAGAGCGTGATCGGTGAGTTGCAGCTCGTCTACAACAAGAGCCGGCAGGCGGCCATTACCAAAGAACTTTCGGAAATCGTGAGCGGAGCCGCCGCGGTCTGATTGGGTCAAGTCCTGACCTTCAACCCGGCTAACCGAATTGAAACCATTGGAGAGCAATATGACGACGGCTCAAGCGCAAGGCAAAATCGTTCAGTGCATCGGCGCTGTGATCGATATCGAGTTCCCCCGCGACGCCATTCCCAAGGTGTATGACGCCCTGGTTCTGGCCGACAACAACAGCAGCAGCCTGGCCGAGAAGGGCCTGACCTTCGAGGTGCAGCAGCAGATTGGCGACGGCGTGGTTCGCACCATCGCCATGGGTTCGGGCGACGGCCTGCGCCGCGGCATGCTGGTCAACAACACCGGCAATTCCATCCAGGTCCCGGTCGGCCCGGCCGTGCTGGGTCGCATCATGGACGTGTTGGGCCGCCCCATCGACGAAGCCGGTCCGATCGCCACCGACGAACGCCGCTCGATTCACCAGGCTGCGCCCAAGTTCGACGATCTGTCCCCCTCGGTCGACCTGCTCGAAACCGGCATCAAGGTGATCGA
>JAJTBQ010000022.1 GCA_021286835.1 Thiomonas sp. | reverse complement strand
GCCTCCTCGGTCGCGATGAAGGCGCTGCCGATATAGGCCAGATCGGCCCCCATGGCCTGCGCCGCCAGTACCGAGTCACCGCGGGCGATGGAACCCGACAGCACGATGGGGCCATCGAACCACTGTCGCGTCTCCTGCACCAGAGCAAAGGGGGACTGCGTGCCAGCATGCCCCCCCGCTCCGGCGGCGACAAGAATCAGGCCATCCGCGCCCTTCTCCACCGCCTTGTGGGCGAAGGTCTGGTTGATCACGTCGTGAAGCACGATGCCGCCCCAGCTGTGCACGCCCTGATTCACCTCGGGCCGCGCGCCCAGCGAGGTGATGACGATGGGCACCTTGTACTTGGCGCAAAGCATCATGTCCTGCTCCAGCCTGTCGTTGCTGCGGTGGACGATCTGGTTCACCGCAAACGGCGCCGCCGGTTGATCGGGATGAGCCGTGTTCCAGGCCGCCAGCGCCTCGGTGATTTCCGCCAGCCATTCGTCGAGCTGCGACGCCGGCCGCGCATTCAGCGCCGGAAAACTGCCCACGACGCCCGCGGTGCACTGGGCGATGACCAGTTTGGGGTTGGAGATGATGAACAGCGGCGAACCGATGACAGGTAGCCGGAGCTTGGAGAGGATTGGAGGCAGTGCCATCTCAGAAGGCCTCCACCGGCAAGGCCATCACGCTATCGGCACCACTCAGCACGGCATCGCGCAGGGCGCCGCAACGCGGCAGGATATGGGCGCAATAGAAAGCCGCGGTCGCGCGCTTGGCGCTGGCGAAGGCGGCATCGTCGGCCGGCAGTTCGGCCGTCGCCAGCCAGCTCTGCCCCATTTGCCAGCCGACCATCAGGTTGCCCGCCAGCATGAGGTAGGGCACGCTGGCGGCGAAGGCGGCATTCGGGTCGGCCTTGCCACGCTCGGCCACGAAACGCACCACGGCCTCATAGGCTTCACGCGCCGCAGCCAACTGTCCGGCCATGACCCTGGCCCGTTCATCTCCCGTGGCCATCAACGCCGCCTCGGTCTTGCCGACACGCGACGCGAACTGCAGGGCCAGCGCGCCGCCGTCGCGCAATGTCTTGCGGCCAACCAGGTCGTTGGCCTGAATGGCGGTGGTGCCTTCGTAAATGGTCAGAATGCGCGCATCGCGATAGTGCTGGGCGGCCCCCGTTTCCTCGATGAAGCCCATGCCGCCATGCACCTGCACGCCCAGGCTGGCCACCTCGATGCTCATCTCGGTCGAATAGCCCTTCACCAGCGGCACGAGAAACTCGTAGGCCGCCTGATGCGCGGCGCGCTGGCCGGCGTCCGGATGGGCGTGCCCCACGTCGTGCAGGCTGGCGGCCACGAGCGCCAGAGCGCGGCTGCCTTCGGTGAGCGCCCGCATGGTCATGAGCATGCGACGCACGTCCGGGTGGTGGATGATGGCCACGGCCTGCGCGGCGCTGCCGTCCACAGGCCGGGACTGCACCCGGTCTTTCGCGTAGGCAGCGGCCTGCTGGTAGGCGCGCTCGGCCACCGCGATGCCCTGCAGGCCCACCGCGTAGCGGGCGGCGTTCATCATGATGAACATGTATTCCAGACCGCGATTGGCCTCACCGATGAGCTCGCCGATGGCGCCCGCCCCGACCTCACCTTTGCCGTCGCCATACACCAGCACCGCCGTCGGGCTGGCCTTGATGCCCAGCTTGTGTTCGATGGAGGCGCACCATACGTCGTTGCGGCGGCCGTCTTCCAGCACCTTGGGCACGATGAACAACGAAATCCCCTTCACGCCAGGCGGCGCATCCGGCAGGCGCGCCAGCACCAGGTGGACGATGTTGTCCGCCATGTCGTGTTCACCATAGGTGATGAAGATCTTCTGTCCGAAGATGCGGTAGGTGCCGTCGCCCTGCGGCTCGGCGCGGCTGCGCACCAGCGCCAGATCCGAGCCCGCCTGCGGTTCGGTCAGGTTCATGGTGCCGGTCCACTCGCCGGAGATCAGCCTGGGGATGTAGCGCTGCTTCTGCGCGTCGTTTCCGGCCGTGAGCAGTGCCTCGATGGCACCGTCCGACAGCAGCGGGCAGAGTGCGAAACTCAGGTTGGCGCTGTTGAGCATCTCGGTACAGGCCGCTGAAAGGCTCTTGGGCAGGCCCTGGCCACCGAAATCGGCCGGGTGCGACAAGCCCTGCCACCCGGCCTCGACGAACTGGCGGAACGCCTGTTTGAAGCCCGGAGTGGTCGTCACCTTGCCGTCGGCCCAGGTGCTCGGCTTGAGATCGCCGTCGCGATTCAGCGGGGCGACCACGTCACGGTTGAACTTGCCGCACTCCTCGAGAACCGCCGCCGCCGTGTCGGGGGTGGCGTCCTCGAAGCCCGGAAGTCCGGAGATGGACTCCAGTCCTGCGAGATGCTCGAGGTCGAACATCATGTCGCGAATCGGGGCGGTATAGCTCATGCGAGTCTCCGTGTGGGGTTGGGGAGCAGCCGTCTGCGCGGCTGTCAGGCAGGCCGTGCTTACGGCCTGATGAGGGTGAACGGGCTGAACCGAAATCTCAGATCTGCTTGACCATTTCGGGCACGGCGGTGAACAGGTCGGCCACCAGTCCGTAATCGGCCACACCGAAGATCGGCGCCTCCTCGTCCTTGTTGATGGCGACGATGACCTTGCTGTCCTTCATGCCGGCCAGATGCTGGATTGCGCCGGAGATGCCCACGGCCACATAGAGCTGCGGCGCGACGATCTTGCCGGTCTGGCCGACCTGCCAGTCGTTCGGGGCGTAGCCCGCATCCACCGCGGCCCGGCTGGCCCCCATCGCCGCACCGAGCTTGTCGGCCAGCGGGGTCATCACCGCCTCGAAGTTCTCCTTGCTGCCCAAACCGCGTCCGCCGGAGACGACGATCTTCGCAGCGGTGAGCTCCGGTCGTTCACTCTTGGTGGTTTCGCGTCCGACCAGACTGGACAGGCCCGCATCCCCCACGGCATCGACCCGAGCGATCTCGGCTGCCCCGCCACTCGCGGCAACCGCGTCGAAGCCCGTGGTGCGCACGGTGATCACCACGGTCTTGTCGCGGCTCTGCACCGTGGCAATGGCGTTGCCGGCATAGATGGGGCGATCGAAGGTGTCGGGACCGTGCACATGGATGATGTCGGACACCTGGGCCACATCGAGCAGGGCCGCAACGCGCGGCGCAATGTTCTTGCCAAAGGCCGTCGCCGGCGCCAGGATGTGGGTGTAGGAGGACGCCAGCGCCAACACCTGCGCGGCCGTGGTTTCGGCCAAGCCCTGGGCCAGTTGCGGCGCGTCGGCGCACAGCACCTTGCTCACGCCGAACGCCTGCGCCGCGGCCTGAGCGACGCCGTCGCAGTTGTGACCGGCGACGAGCACATGCACTTGCGGGTTGCAGAACAGGGCGGCTGCGATCGTGTTGAGCGTGGCGGGCTTGAGCCCGTGATTGTCGTGCTCGGCGATGACGAGTGCGGTCATGGAATAGTCCTTGAATGAGTAGGCATGGAGCGGCGGCTCAGATGACCTTGGCTTCGGTTTTCAGGCGGGCGACCAGCGTGGCCACGTCGGGCACCTTGACGCCAGCCCCGCGCTTGGGCGGCTCGGCAACCTTGAGCGTCTTCAGGCGCGGGCTCACGTCCACACCGAGTTCCTCGGGCTTGAGGGTATCGAGCGGCTTCTTCTTCGCCTTCATGATGTTGGGCAGCGTGACATAGCGCGGCTCGTTCAGGCGCAGATCGGTGGTGATGACCGCAGGCAGTTTGACTGCGATCGTCTCCAGCCCGCCGTCCACCTCGCGCGTGACCTTCGCCTGCGTGCCGTCGAGCTCAAGCTTGGAGGCAAAAGTGGCTTGCGACCAGCCCATCAGCGCGGCGAGCATCTGTCCGGTCTGGTTGGAGTCGTCGTCGATGGCCTGCTTGCCCAGGATGACCAGCTGGACGCCCTCCTTCTCGGCCACGGCCTTGAGCAGCTTGGCCACCGCGAGCGGCTGAAGCTCGGCCTCGGTCTCGACCAGCACGGCACGGTCCGCACCGATCGCCATGGCCGTGCGCAGCGTCTCGCCACAGGCCGCAACGCCGCAGCTCACCGCGACAATCTCCGATGCGCCGCCTTGTTCCTTGAGACGAACGGCCTCTTCCACCGCGATTTCGTCGAAAGGATTCATGCTCATCTTCACGCCGACGGTATCAACTCCGCTGCCATCCGATTTGACCCGGACCTTGACGTTGTAGTCCACCACGCGCTTGACCGCGACCAGCACTTTCATGCAATGACTCCATTGGGTTTGTTGTGTTGCGTCAGTATAGGCAGCGCGTTGTCCATCAAAGGTTGAGCGCCACATAAAAGAACGACCGTTCGTTTTTGAAGTGTAACGATGGACGCGGCCGCAGATCAAGCCCTTTCAAAGAGCCCGTACGAGACGCGTGCTAGAGTTCACGCCGCATTGGGGAGTAGCCGCCCGCCACAACCATCGGCGGGGCTTGCGTCAACATACTCGGCCGTCACCGTCGCATCGCGATAGACGTCCGTGGCGCCGGCAGCAGCCGCCTGGCAAGACCGATGCATCATGCCTGCTGGCTGCGGGGGCATGGTGCATCGCTCATTCGCCGCGGCCGCTCTTGCAACCCTGACATGTCAGCTTTCCTCCTCAGTACCGGACTGGTCGCCCTGGCCGAAATCGGTGACAAGACCCAGCTTCTCTCTCTGACTCTGGCGGCGCGCTATCGCAAGCCCTGGCCGATCATGTTTGGCGTCCTCGTCGCCACGCTGCTGAACCATGGCGTGGCGGCCGCGCTGGGCGATGCGTTGGCCCATGTGCTCACGCCCCGCATCCTCGACTGGGTCGTCGTGTTCTCCTTCCTGATCATGGGACTGTGGATACTGGTTCCCGACAAGGCCGGCGAGGAGGACAAATCGCCACGCGGTTTCGGCATTTTTGCGACCACCGTTGTGGTGTTCTTTCTCGCCGAGATGGGCGACAAGACGCAGGTCGCCACGGTCGCGCTCGCCGCCCGCTATCAGGAATGGCTGCCTGTGGTGGCGGGCACCACTCTGGGCATGATGCTGGCGAACGTGCCGGCCGTCTTGTTCGGCCATCGTTTCTCCGATCGTCTGCCCACCCGACTGGTGCACGGCATCGCCGCCCTGCTGTTCATCGCCATGGGAGCTTTTTCTCTGCATCAGGCCCTTCAAGCCTCGGCTTGAACGCCGGCCGAACCGGGCTGCGCTATAAATCGATGGCGTCGCGCGAACGGGCCAGGGCGCGCAGCGCGTACTTCTGGATCTTGCCCGTGGAGGTCTTGGGCAGTTCGCCGAACACCACCTTGCGGGGCGCCTTGAAGCCCGCAAGGTGGGCCTTGCAGAACGCGACGATCTCGTCTTCGGTGGCGGTGCGGCCTTGTTTGAGCTCGACGAATGCACAGGGTGTCTCGCCCCACTTCGGATCGGGCATGGCCACCACGGCGGCAACCATCACGGCGGGGTGCCGGTAGAGCACATCTTCCACCTCAATGCTGGAAATGTTCTCTCCGCCCGAAATGATGACGTCCTTGCTGCGGTCCTTGATCTTGATATAGCCATCAGGATCGACCACGGCGAGGTCACCACTGTGAAACCAGCCACCATGAAACGCCCGGGCGGTGTCCTCGGGGCTGCCCAGATACCCCTTCATCATGATGTTGCCGCGGAACATGATCTCGCCCAGGGTCTGCCCATCGTGCGGCACCTCCTGCAGGGTTTGCGGGTCGCGCACCGTGGCGGCATTCTGCAGGTGATAGCGCACGCCCTGGCGTGCGTTCAGGCGTGCCCGCTCCGGCAGGGGCAGCGCGGTCCAGGCGTCCTGCTTGGCGCAGACGGTCGCCGGTCCGTACACCTCGGTGAGGCCGTAGGTATGGGTCAGCTCAAAACCCATGGCTTCCAGGCCCTCAATCATCGCCGCAGGAGGTGCGGCGCCCGCCACCATGGCGCGAACGGTATGCGTGATACCGCCTTTCAGCTCGGACGGGGCATGAACCAGCAGACTGTGGACGATCGGCGCGCCGCAGTAATGCGTCACCCCATGCCGGGCGATACGCTCCAGAATGGCTGATGCCTCGACCTTGCGCAGGCAGACATTCACCCCGGCACGGGCCGCCACGGTCCAGGGAAAGCACCAGCCGTTGCAGTGGAACATGGGCAGAGTCCAGAGGTAAACCGGATGCCTGGGCATGTCCCATTCGAGAACATTGGAGATCGCGTTGATGTAGGCGCCTCGATGCGAATAGACCACGCCCTTGGGCTTGCCCGTCGTGCCCGAGGTGTAGTTCAAGGAAAGAGCGTCCCACTCATCCTGCACCGCGGGCAGCGCCTCGTCCGCGTCACCCTCCGCAAGCAGGGCCTCATAATCCATAGGACCGATCCCCGGCAGATCGGCAACGAACTCCGGATCGGGGACATCGACGACCCAAGGCGGCGCCAACCCCTGGTCCACGGCCAGCGCAATCGCCTGCTTCATGGTTGCCGAGAGCTCCGGGTCGACCAGCACGGCCTTGGCGCCGCCGTGTTGCAGCATATAGGCCAGCGCCTCGGCATCGAGCCGGGTGTTCAAGGTGTTGAGGACCAGACCGGCCATGGGCACGCCGAAATGCGCCTCCACCATGGCCGGTACATTGGGGAGCATGACCGCGACGACATCGCCGCGCACCAGCCCCCGACGCCGCAGCGCCGATGCCAGACGTCGGCAGCGCTCGCGGGTTTGCGCCCAGTTGCGCTGCAGGCTGCCGTGAATGACGGCCACATGGTTGGGATAGACGTCGGCGGCGTGATCGAGAAAGATCAGGGGTGTTAGCGGCGCATGGTTCGCAGCGTTGGGGGTCAGGTCAGCGTCCTGCATATCAGTCTCCTTGTGTTGTGAAGATGCTGCCTAAGACGCCTTGCACCAGGCTTGCGTCAGTCGCCTCCGTCCTCAGGTTCAGGACGTGACGTGTGTTCCGGCGCAGGGCGTGTCGACCCTCGCGCCTCCGGTACCGGAGGCTCTTTTCCTGCGGCCCATTGCAAGACCCGTTGCGGGAAGGGAATGTCGATGCCGTGATCCTTGAGCGCATGCCAGATGGCCAGATTGACCTGGCCGCGCACACCCAGGGTGCCGTTCTGCGGATCTGCGATCCAGTAGCCGACCGTGATGTTCAGCGCACTGTCGCCGAAGCCTTCGAGCACGGCGCTGGGCGCCGGGCTGTGCAACACGCGAGGCACCGACTGCGCGGCCTCCTTGATCAGCGCCAGCGCCTGCTCGACATCGGTGTCGTACGACACCCCGACCGTGGTCGAGAGCCAGACATTGGGGTCGTTGTAGGAGAGATTCTCGATGCGGTTGGCGATCAGCATCTCATTGGGGACGATGGAATCCGTGCCTCCCGCGCTGCGCACCAGCGTGTAGCGGGTCTTGATGTCGATGATCTGCCCCTGAAACGTATCCACGCGGACGTTGTCGCCCACGCGCAGACTGCGCTCCAGCAGAATGACAAAACCCGAGACATAGTTCGCGGCGATCTTCTGCAGACCCAGGCCCAATCCCACGCCCAGAGCGCCGCCGAACACGCTCAACACGGTCAGATCGATGCCGACGAGTTGCAGCGCCGTGAGAATGGCAACCAGCAGCACCACTGATCGCAGCAGTCGGGTGAAGACCAGGCGCAGACTGGCGTCCAGCGGCGAGCGCATCAGGCGCGCTTCCAGGATGGAGGAGATCCACAACGCCAGCAGCAGCGTGACGGCGATGGAAGCCACGCCCTTGAGCAGCGTCCATCCCGACAATCGCTGCTTGCCCAGCGTGATGGAGAGCGCGTCGAGCGCCTCGCGGATTTCCGGCAGCACCCCGGCCAAATGCAGGGCCAGCGTCACCCACAGGCCGATACTGACCACGCGCACCAGATAGCGGATGCCGCCGTCCTTGGAGAACCGATGCCGGGACACGGAATTGGCCAGCCGAACCAGCAGCAGCACCGCCAGGACCGGCAGCGCCAGTTTGAGCAAAGGCAGCTTGACCAGCATGGTCGACCCATGCCGCACAAGAACCAGCGCCAGGAACGCCACGAACGGAAACCCCAGGCCGTAACGCCAACTGGCCCTAAACGCCTCCTTCCAGGTCGACAGCTTGCGGACCTGTTTCTCAAGCGCCGAACCCAGCAAGGCGCCGAGCGCCACGACCCCCAGCAGGATGCCGAACTGCAGCCGCAACTGTTCCGGCGTCTGGCGATAGAACGCTTCGATGAGGGGAGATTCAATCAGCATGCGCGTGTGTCAGAGTGAGCAGGCGGGCATGGTAGCCCGCAGAACACGCTCGGCGATGAATTTTGGCGTCTCAGCGCACAGGTAGCGCAGCGCTTGCCGGCGGCACCGGCAACGGCGCCGCTGGTGCCTGTTCGGCCCGCCGGCGCGCCTGCTCGGCCTGCTTCTCGGCATAAGCCTTCTGCTTGGCCGCGAAATCGGCCTGGGCCTTCTCCGCGTCGGCGGCACGTTGCGCCGGAGTTGGCGCCGGGGGCGTCACCGGACCAGGAAACAGTCGGCTCGCCGGGATGGCTTCGGAGGATGAAGGCGTCGTTGCCTTGCCGGGCAAGACGGAAGGCGCTTGCGCTGCCTTCTGCGACGCGTTTTGCGACGCGTTTTGCGCCGCCTGCCGCTCGCGCTGCGCGAGATCGGTCTCGCGCGCCGCACTCTGGCGTTCCAGGGCGGCGCGATCCGGCTGCCCGGTCTGGGCATCCGCCATGTTGGCCTGCACCCGGCGGAGCTCTTCTTCGGCGGCGCGCAGACGTCCGCGCATCGCAATGGCCTGCAGTTCCTCGTCAATGGGCGCCAGCGCGGTGCGCTCCTGCTTGCGCGCCGTGTCCAGACAATCGTTGACAAAAAAGCGCTTCATGCACACGCCACGTTGCGCGGCGTACTGCGCCAGCACCTGGGCTCGCTGGTCTTGCAGGACCGAGTGCCGGGCGGCGTCCTGCGCCGGCGTCGCTTGCGTCGCCGCGGCGAGAGCCGAGGCTGCGCCCAGCTGGACGAATGCGGCCCAGAAAACGGCCCAGAAAGCGACCCAGAAAGAAGCCCACCGAGCGACGCGGCCTGCGGCCGTCCAGACCCGTCGATGAATGCGCAAGCTCATACCAGCGCGACCTCGCCTTGCCGCCGCCCCTCGCGCAGGTACTCGGCGCTCTGCATTTCGTTCAGCCGCGACACGGTGCGCGTGAATTCATAGTCCAGCGGACCGCGCACGTAGAGCTGCTCCGGCGGAACGGCAGCGGACAGAATGAGCTTGATGCGACGGTCGTACAGCACGTCCACCAAAAGCGTGAAACGGCGCGCGGCACTTGCCATGGCCTCGGTCATCTGCGGCACGTCGGAGACGAGCACGGTATGAAAGCGACTGGCCAATTCGAGGTAGTCGTTCTGCGAACGCGCGGTTTCGCACAGCTCGTGGAAGCTGAACCAGACCACGCCTCCAGCGCGCTGCAGCGCCTGGATCTCACGGCCCTCGATGGTCAACATCGGCTCTTCCTCGGCGCTGGAGGCCATGCGTTCGAAAGCCTGCTCCATGCGGGCCTGAGCGTCGTCTCCGAGAGGGGTGATGTAGAGGTTGAGTTCGCGCAGGGCCTTGTGGCGGTAGTCCACACCGGCATCGATCTTGATCACGTCCATTTTCTGCTTGATGAGTTCGATGGCCGGAAGGATGCGGTCGCGGTGCAGTCCATCGGGGTAAAGGTTGTCAGGATGAAAATTGGAGGTGGCCACCAGTTGCACGCCATTGTCGAACAATCCCTCGAGCAGGCGATGCAGAATCATGGCGTCGGTCACGTCGCTGATGTGGAACTCGTCGAAACAGATGAGCCGAAAGCGCCGGGCGATACGACGCGAAAGCTCGGTCAGGGGATCCACCGTCCCTTGAAGCGCCGCCATCTCGCGCTGCACTTCGCGCATGAATTCATGGAAATGCAGTCGCGTCTTGCGCAGCAGCGGCAGTGTGACGAAGAAGGCGTCCATCAACATCGACTTGCCCCGACCCACGCCGCCATAAAGGTAGACCCCGCGAGGCAGATCCGGGTGGACGAGCGCCCGGCGAATGGCGTTGGAGCGCCGCGATTTGTAAGCCACCCATTCGTCGTAGCACTGCTGCAGCCGGGCCACCCCGGCGCGCTGCGCGTCGTCGGCGGCAAAGCCGCGTTCGGACAGGGACTGCTCAAAGTACTCGCTGACGTTCATACTGAAGGGTCAGAGATTCAAGGTTCGTCCGGCCACGCTCAGCGCGGCCTCTTTCAGACTCTCGGACAGCGTGGGGTGCGCGTGGCAGATGCGCGCAATGTCTTCGCTCGACGCCTTGAATTCCATCGCCACGGCGGCCTCGGCGATCAGCTCCGAGGCCATCGGACCGATGATGTGCACCCCGAGGATTTCATCGGTCTGCGCGTCGGCCAGCATCTTGACGAAGCCCGTGGTGTCGCCCAGCGCGCGGGCGCGGCCATTGGCCATGAAGGGAAAGTTGCCGGCTTTGTAGGCACGCCCCGAGGCCTTGAGCTGCTGCTCGGTCTGGCCGACCCAGGCGATCTCGGGGGCGGTGTAAATGACCCAGGGCACGGTGTTGAAGTCCACATGCGGTTTTTGTCCGGCAAGGCGTTCGGCCACGGCAACGCCCTCCTCCTCGGCCTTGTGCGCCAGCATGGGGCCGCGTACCACGTCACCCACGGCCCAGATACCCGGCAAGTTGGTGCGGCAATCGCCGTCCACCTCGATGAAGCCACGCTCGTCGAGCTTCAGCCCCACGGCCTCGGCGCCGAGATGCTCGGTGTTCGGCTTGCGGCCCACCGAGACGATGAGGCGGTCGACCTTGAGGGTCTGCGCCTCGCCCTTGGCGTCGGTCCAGTCGACGGAAACCCCATTTTTCAACACCTTCGTGGCGGTGATTCTGGCCCCCAGATGAATGGCCAAACCCTGCTTCGTGAATTGCTTGAGCGCTTCCTTGGCCACTTGCGCATCGGCTGCGGCGAGAAAATCGGGCATGGCCTCCAGCAGCGTCACCTGAGCGCCGAGCCTGCGCCACACGCTGCCCATCTCCAGGCCGATCACGCCGGCGCCGATCACGCCCAGCGTCTTGGGCACGCCGCCGATGGCCAGCGCGCCATCGTTGGAGAGCACGCGCTGCTCATCGAAATCCAGCCCAGGCAGGCTGCGCGGCACAGAGCCCGTCGCAATGATGATCTGCCTGGCCACAAGCGCCTGCTCGGCCTCCCCGCCGCTCACGCCGACCTGCCAGCCGGCGTCGGCGTCCCCGCCCTTGAACGAGGCCATGCCGTGAAAGAACGTGACCTTGTTCTTCTTGAACAGATAGAGGATGCCTTCGTTGTTCTGCTTGACCACCTGGGCCTTGCGCTGCTGCATGGTGGGCACGTCGATGGACAGGCCGTTCAGGCCGATGCCATGCGCCGCGAACGCATGCCCCGCCTGCTCGAAATGTTCGCTGGATTGCAGCAGCGCCTTGGAGGGAATGCAGCCGACGTTGGTGCAAGTACCACCGGGCGCCGGGCCGCCCTGGGCGTTGCGCCAGGCGTCGACACACGCCACCTTGAGGCCGAGCTGGGCCGCACGGATGGCGGCAATATATCCGCCGGGTCCTGCGCCGATGACGATGAGATCAAAAACCGAAGCCATGATGAAGTCCTCGATGCGCGTGGCGCCAGGCGCCCGCGCGAAAAAGTCGGATGGAAACTTGGGGTGTTGACGGCCAGACGTCGCGTCACAGATCGAGCAGCAGACGCGCCGGGTCTTCCAGCGCCTCCTTCATGGCGACCAGACCCAGCACCGCCTCGCGCCCGTCGATCAGGCGATGGTCGTAGCTCATGGCCAGATAGTTCATCGGCCGGATCACGATCTCCCCGTTCTCGACGACGGGGCGATCCTTGGTCGCATGAATGCCCAGAATGGCCGACTGCGGCGGGTTGATGATGGGCGTGGACAGCATCGAGCCGAACACGCCACCGTTGCTGATGGAGAAGGTGCCTCCCGTCAGTTCTTCCAGCGTGAGCTTGCCGTCACGCGCCTTGGCGCCGAACTCGGCGATGGTCTTCTCGATATCGGCAAAACTCATCTGATCGGCATTGCGCAAGATGGGCACGACCAGCCCGCGGGGACTGCCCACGGCGATGC
This sequence comes from Thiomonas sp., assembly GCA_021286835.1. GTDB lineage: Bacteria > Pseudomonadota > Gammaproteobacteria > Burkholderiales > Burkholderiaceae_C > Thiomonas. The sequence continues at coordinate 3,993 of JAJTBQ010000022.1, read as the reverse complement.
CGATGTCGAAATAGCCGTGATACACGATGTCGTTGCCGTCGATCGAGGCGTTGAGCAGCGGGAACTTGCGCAGGGCGTGCACCGCCGCGCGGACGAAAAAGCTCATGAAGCCCAGCTTCACGCCGTGCTGCTTCTCGAACTTGTCCTTGTAGAGATTGCGCAGGTCCATCACCGGCTTCATGTTCACTTCGTTGAAGGTGGTGAGAATGGCATTGGTCGCCTGCGACTGCAGCAGCCGCTCGGCGATACGCGCACGCAGTCGGCTCATCGGCACGCGCTGCTCGGGGCGATCGGTGTAGGCGGCCAGGTCGAGATCGGCGTCCACAGGCTGCAGCGCGGGAATGGTGAGCGAAGGCATGGGCGCTGAAGACGCCGGCTTGGCCGCGGCGACGGAGGGTGCTGCCGGCGCTGCGGGCGGTTTGGGCGCTGCCGCGGCCTGAAGCGCATCAGCCTTGGTGATACGGCCTCCGCGCCCGGTACCCGCCACATCGGCCGGATTGACGCCTTGCTCGGCCATGATCTTCGCCGCGGCCGGCATGGCCACAGCGCCCGCTGTGGATGCCGCGGGTGCCGCAGCCGGTGCCGCCGCTGCCGCGGCCTGTGGCGTCGTGACCGGAAGCGGGCTGGTCTGAGGCTTGGCTTCGGTATCGATCTTGGCGATGACTTCGTCACTGATCACCGAATCCCCGTCGTTCTTGACAAGTTGGGCCATCACCCCCGCAGCCGGCGCGGGCACTTCGAGCACGACCTTGTCGGTCTCGATTTCGATGACGATTTCGTCCTGCGCCACGGCTTCGCCGGGCTTTTTCTTCCAGGACAGCAAGGTGGCTTCAGCCACGGATTCGGAGAGTTGAGGAACTTTGATGTCAATCAGCGCCATGATGGAGTCCGGTAGGTCGGTGCAGCCACGGAGACACGCCGTCGCTGCCAGTGAACGGTAGATGAGTTGTGTGGATGGTGGGGTTTTGGGTGGTCCGTACGGGCACCACCCGACGCCGGTCAGCGGGTCAGCACATAGCCCTTGAGCTTGCCAAAGGCGGCCGAGAGCAGATCTTTGAGCTGCTCGGCATGTTTGGCGTAGTAGCCCACGGCCGTCGATGCCGAGGCGGGACGACCGGCGTAGCCGAGCTTCTGCCCCTCGATCATGTTCTCGTGAATGTGGTGCTGCACGAAGAACCAGGCGCCCTGGTTCTGTGGCTCGTCCTGGCACCACACGATGTCGCGCGCATTGGGATAGCGCTTGACCTCGGCCGCAAACGCCTTGTGCGGGAAGGGATAGATCTGCTCCAGCCGCACGATGGCCACATCGTCGATCTTGCGTTCGGTGCGGGCCGCCATCAGGTCGTAGTACACCCGTCCCGAGCAGGCGACGATGCGCTTGACCTTGCTCGCGTCGAGCGCCTCGGCCTCGGGCAGCACCACCTCGAATCGCCCGTTGGCCAGATCGGACAGCGGCGACTTGGCCTGCGGATGCCGCAGCAGGCTCTTGGGCGTCATGATGACCAGCGGCTTGCGGAACGAGCGCAGCATCTGGCGGCGCAGCAGGTGGAAGATCTGCGACGGATTGGTCGGCTGACACACCTGCATATTGGTCTCGGCGCACAACTGCAGGTAGCGCTCCAGGCGTGCCGAGGAGTGCTCCGGCCCCTGACCTTCATAACCGTGCGGCAGCATCAGGGTCAGGCCGCAGGCCCGTCCCCACTTCACTTCACCGGCCGAGATGAACTGGTCGATGAGGACCTGCGCGCCGTTGGCGAAGTCGCCGAACTGCGCCTCCCAGATCACCAGGGTGCGGGGATCGGCCGTGGAGTAGCCGTACTCGAAGCCGAGCACCGCTTCCTCCGAAAGGATGGAGTCGATGACGATGAACGGCGCCTGGCCCTCGGCCACGTTCTGCAGCGGAATATAGGTGCCGACATCCCACTTCTCACGGCTTTGGTCGTGCAGTACGGCGTGGCGATGGCTGAACGTGCCACGGCCGCTGTCTTCGCCCGAGAGCCGCACCGGAAAGCCGTTGGCCACCAACGAGGCGAAGGCCATGTGCTCGCCCATGCCCCAGTCCAGCGGCAGCTCGCCGCGGCCCATCTTGGCGCGGTCGGCGACGACTTTCTCTACCAAGGGATGCAGCTTGAAATTCTCGGGCACCGTGGTGATGCGCTCGGCCAGCCGCTTGAGCTCGGTCATCGGCAGGGCGGTATCGGCACTGTCCGTCCAGCGGCGATTGAGATAGGGCGACCAGTCGACCGCATACTTGCTCTTGTAATTGGTGAGCACCGGCTCCAGGCTGACGCCCGACTCCATCTCGGTGCGGAAAGCATGCACCATCTGGTCCGCGTCTTCGCTTGCGATCACACCCTGGCTCACCAAGCGGTCGGCATAGACCTTGCGGGTGCCGGGGTGAGCGGCGATCTTCTTGTACATCAGCGGCTGCGTGACGGCCGGGGTGTCCTGTTCGTTGTGGCCCAGCTTGCGGAAGCACACGATGTCCACCACCACGTCGTGATGGAACTGCTTGCGATAGTCGAGCGCCAGACTGGTCGCAAACGCCACGCTTTCCGGATCGTCGCCGTTGACGTGCAGGATGGGCGCCTCGATCATCTTCGCCACATCGGTGCAATAAAGCGTGGAGCGCGCGTCTCGCGGATCGGAGGTGGTGAAGCCGATCTGGTTGTTGATGACGATGTGTACCGTGCCCCCGGTGGTGTAGCCGCGGGTCTGCGCCAGCGCCAGGGTCTCCATGACCACGCCCTGTCCCGCAAAAGACGCATCGCCGTGCACCAGCACGGGAACGACCGTCTCGCCCAGCGCGTCGCCACGGCGGTCCAGGCGTGCGCGGGTGGAGCCTTCGATCACCGGATTGACGATTTCCAGATGCGAAGGATTGAACGCCAGGCTCAGATGGACCGGCCCGCCTGGGGTGGACACGTCGCTCGAGAAGCCTTGGTGATACTTCACATCGCCCGAGGGAAGATCGTCGGCATGCTTGCCTTCGAACTCGTCGAAAAGGTCCTGAGGGCGCTTGCCCAAGGTGTTGACCAGCACATTCAGGCGACCCCGATGCGCCATGCCGATCACGACTTCCTGGACACCGAGTTGGCCGGCGCGCTGCACCAGGGTGTCCATCGAGACGATGAAACTCTCACCGCCTTCCAGCGAGAACCGCTTCTGGCCGACATATTTCGTCGCCAGATAGCGCTCCAGACCTTCCGCGGCGGTCAATCGTTCGAGCAGATGCTTCTTCGCCTCGGCATCGACATCAGGGCGGGTCCGGGTGGACTCCAACCGCTGTTGCCACCAGCGCTTCTGATCCTGGTCGCTGAGATACATGAATTCGGCGCCCAGCGAGCCGCAGTAGGTTTCGCGCAGGTTGTTGATCAACTCGCGCAGCGACAGATTTTCGCGGTCGAAAAACGTATTGCTGACGTTGAAGACCGTTTCAAGGTCGGCGTCCGTGAACCCGTAGAACGCGGGATCCAGATCGGGAATGTTCGGGCGCTCGGTACGCTTGAGGGGGTCGAGATCCGCCCAGCGCACCCCCACATTGCGGTAGGCGGCGATCAGTTGCTGCGCGGCAACTCGTTTGCGCGCCAGTTCACCGTCGGCGACGGCCTGCAGGGTACGAATGGGGCCGGATTTGGCACGTTCGGCAAAGGCCGACACCACCGGGGCGTGCGGCACGTCGCGGGCATTGCTGCCGTCGAGCGCGGGCACATGCTGGAGCGCGTCGAAGTATTCGCGCCAATGATCCGGCACCGACCCGGGGTTGGAGAGATAACTCTCGTACATCTCTTCGACATAGGGAGCATTCCCGCCAAAGAGATAGGAATTGGCTTTGAATTTCTGCATCAACATACGCGCTCACAGTCTGCCGGGCATCCCGGCGCTCAGTGGGAAAACATCCTTCCGCGGCTCGGGCTGCCCGATTGGCGGATTGCGGCTTTAGAAGGGCCTGACAACACTCTAGCACGCCATTTTGATGCAGCGCAAAGTAAG
>JAJTBQ010000325.1 GCA_021286835.1 Thiomonas sp. | reverse complement strand
CGGGCGGCGGCTTGGCGCCGGGCACATGGGGCACCCCCTCACGCTCGCCCGCATAGGCAAACGTCACGGGCTGCGGCTTGGCCCCGCTGATCTTCTCGATCTCGGCATCGGTGGGATAGAGCCCGAGCAGGTGGTAGTCGAGCGCCTTGCGCGCGATCGGCGCGGCGGCCGCGCCGCCGAAACCGGCGTTTTCCACGATCATGGCCAAGGCGATCACCGGGTTCTCGGCCGGGGCATAGACCACATACAGGGCGTGGTCGCGCAGATGATGCGCCAAGTCCTTGGCTTCATACGTCTGGTTCTGGCCGACGGTGAACACCTGGGCCGTGCCGGTCTTGCCCGCGCTGGTGTACTGCGCCCCCTTGAACGCATCAGCCCCCGTGCCACCGGTTTGATTCACCCCGATCATGCCTTCGTGCACGACCTGCCAATAGGCCGGATTCATGGCGATGCGCTCGGCCACCGGCGCCTGCACCGGCGTGAATCGCCGCGTGGCCATGTCTTCCACAGCACGCACCACGCGGGGCGCGTAGCGCGTGCCTTGATTCGCCATCGTGGACAAGGCCGTGGCCATCTGCAAAGGGGTGAAGGTGTTGTAGCCCTGGCCTATCCCTAAGCTGATGGTGTCGCCCGGGTACCAGACCTTCTGCGCCGGACTGCGGAAGACCCGGCGCTTCCAGGCCTTGCTCGGCAACACGCCCTTGGCCTCGCCCTGCAGGTCGATGCCGGTGGCCTGGCCGAAGCTGAACTTGCTGGTGTAGTTGGCCATGCCGTCCACGCCCCAGTCATGCGCCACCATGTAGAAATACACGTCGCACGACACCTGAATGGCCTTGCGCATGTCGACGATGCCATGCCCCCCGGGCACGTCGTCGCGGAACCGGTGTCCGGCGAACAGGAAATAGCCTGGGTCGCGGAAGCTCCACTGCGCGGTACGGATGCCGTCGGTCAGGGCGCCCATCGCCAGATAGGGCTTGTACGTCGAACCGGGCGGAAAGGTGCCGCGCAACACGCGGTTGAGCAGCGGCCGGTCGGGCGAGGTGTTGAGCGCCTCCCAGTTGGCCTGATCGATGCCGTCGACGAACAGATTGGGATCGAAAGTCGGCATGGAAACGAAGGCCAGCACCTCGCCGTTGCGCGGGTCGATGGCCACGCAGGCGCCGCGCCGCTTGCCGTACAGGTCTTCGATGAGCTTCTGCAGGCGGATGTCCACCCCCAGCACCAGGTTCTGGCCGGGCGTGGCGGCCACGGTCTTGATCTTGCGCACCGGGCGCCCCGTGGCGTTGACCTCGACTTCCTCGTAGCCAGTGACGCCGTGCAGCTGCGTCTCGTAAGCCTGCTCCACGCCGAGCTTGCCGATGTGGTCGGTGCCGAGATAGTTGCTGGCGTCGTCGCTGTCGTCGATGCGCTGCTGCTCGGCCTGATTGATGCGGCCGATATAGCCCAGGAGGTGGCAGCCCAGCGTGCCCAGCGGATAGTTGCGGAACAGCCGCGCCCGCACATTCACCCCCGGAAACCGGAAGCGCTGCGCCACGAAGCGCGCCACCTGATCGTCGGTGAGCTTGTTGAGGATGGGCAGCGACTGAAAGCGCCGCGACTGCCCCAGCAGGGTGTTGAAGCGCCGCTCGTCGAAGGGCGTGATGGGCACGATGGCCTTGAGCGCGTCGATGGTGCCCTGCAGGGTGCCCTGGATCTTCGACGGCGTGATCTCCAGCGTGTAAGCCGCGTAATTGTTGGCCAGGATGATGCCGTTGCGGTCGAGAATCAGGCCGCGCTGCGGCGGAATCGGCACCAGCGCGATGCGGTTGTCCTGCGCCTGGGTGGAAAACTGCCGGTGCCGCACCACCTGCAGCCAGAGCCAGCGGCCGACGAGCAGCGCAAAGCTCAGCACCACCACGCCCGCGGCCAGGATCAGGCGGCGGCGAAAGCGCAGCAGCTCGCGTTCGATATTGCGCAGCTCAGTCATGGGGGTGGCAGATCAAAGGTTTTTGGAGCCGGGGTCGCTCGCAAGGTTCAGCATGCCCGCCCTCACAGTGGGCGGTTGCGATCGGAGTCCGGCGCGCGACGCTGGGGGGCCAGCAACACCCACGACAACGGCGCCCACAAAGCGGCCTGCAGAAACGGCGTCAACAGAAAAGTCCATCCCGGAAAACTGCCGCCGGCCCACATGCCCACCAGGAGCAGCAGCCATTGCGTGGCCACCAGCAGCGGCAGCACATGCAGGGCCTGTTGAAGCGGCGGAAACCAGAGCAGGCGGCGATGCAGACTGATGGCGAAATAGCTCAACACCGTGTACGCCAGCGCATGCTGGCCCAGCACCGACCCCTGCTGCACATCCACCGCCAGCCCCAGCGCGAACGCCACGGCCATGCCCACGCGGCGCGGCTGATGCACATTCCAGAACACCAGGGTGAGCGCCACCAGATCGGGCATCCACGCCAG
>JAJTBQ010000324.1 GCA_021286835.1 Thiomonas sp. | reverse complement strand
ATTGCCCTGCTCGTCGCGCTGCTGTTTTACGGCGTGATGATTTACAACAATCTGGTCAATCTCAAGCATGCCATCACGCAGGCTTGGGCGAATATCGATGTGCTGCTCAAGCAGCGCCACGACGAGCTGCCCAAGCTGGTGGAGGTGTGCAAGCAGTCGATGCATTTCGAGCAAGAGACGCTGGAGCGGGTGGTGCGCGCGCGGTCGCAGGTGCAGCAGGCGCGCGAGGCGGGCGATGTGCGCAGCCTGGGCCGCGCCGAAGGGGCGCTGCGCAGCGGGCTGGGGGCCTTGTTCGCGGTGGCGGAGGCCTACCCTGATCTGAAAACCAACGAGGCTTTCCAGCATCTGCAGGCGCGCATCAGCGGTCTGGAAGAGAACATTGCCGACCGGCGCGAGTTCTACAACGCGGCGGTCAATGCGAACAATGTGCGCATCGAGCAGTTTCCCGATCTGATCGTGGCGCGGCTGCTCAGCTTCGGCCCGGCGGAGCTGTTCAAGGTGGCGTCGAGCGAACGGGCCGATGTGGATCTGAAGGGCCTGTTCGCGGCATCGTGATGCTGAGCGGTCTGTCGCCCGCCGGGGCGCCCGGGCAGGTGCTGGCGTTCGCCCTCGTGCTGGGGGCGGGTGGCGTGGCGCAGTTTTTCCGCCATCAACACCGCCGCCGGGTGATGGAAGACATGCCCACGGCGCGCATCCGGTCGGCTTCGCAGGGCTATGTGGAATTGATCGGGCAGGCGCTGCCGCCCGATGTGCCGCTGTTCTCGCCCATCACCCGCACGCCCTGCTGCTGGTATCGCTTCAAGATCGAAAAGCGCGACCGCGACAGCAACCGCAACTGGTCGGTCGAGCAGCAGGGCGTCAGCACAACCCAGTTCTGGCTCGACGACGACACCGCTCGCTGCATCATCGACCCCGAAGGCGCCGAGGTGCATGCCCTCACCCGGCGCACCTGGACGGGCACCACCGCGCAGCTCATTCCGGGCACCCGCGAGGTGATGACGACCGGCGACAACGACCATCGCTACACCGAGCAACTCATCCTGCCAGGCCAGACGCTGTATGCCCTGGGCTGGTTTGCCAGCCTCTCGCCCTTGCAGGCCTCAAGCCACGACGAGGTGCGTGAACGCATCGCCGCGTGGAAAGCCGACCCGCAACAGCGCCGCGCCTTCGACACCAACGGCAACGGCGAGCTCGACATGGCCGAGTTCGAGCAGTTGCGGCAGCAGGCCGTAGCCGCTGTCGAGGCCGAGCGCCGCGAACGCGCCGCTCAGCCGCAGACGCATGTGCTCAGAAAGCCGAAGGACAAGCGCCTGTTTCTGCTCACCACCGAACCTCACGACGACCTGACGCGAACCCTGCGCTGGCAGGCCTGGTTGTGGCTGGCCGTCGGCGTGCTGGGCCTGGGCTACGGCGGCGCGGGTCTGCTCCGGTTTTTTTGATCGGGGACCAAGCCTCCCCACCCCAACCCTCCCCACGACTGGGGAGGGGGCGAATACTCCTCCCCCACAGCGTGGGGGAGATCGGGAGGAGGAGGCTGCCCGCCGCAGGCCATACGATGGCGACATGCAATCGCCCTATTCCTCTGTCTATAAAAAGCGCCGGGAAAGCGGGAGTGCGGGCAGGTCGGGCTCTGTCGCCCAGTCCTCGAACCCCGACCTGACTCCCCAGAACCCCGGCATCTTTGATTTTTTTCTGCCCTGCCCGCGTGGCCTCGAATCGGCGCTGGCCGAGGAGGTCACGGCTCTGGCCGCAGCAAGCCCCACGCTGAAAGCAGGCGCGCCCGCACCCGGCGGCCTGCCCGTGCAGGGCACGCTGACGGATGCCATGCGGCTGAACCTGCATTGCCGCCTGACCAGCCGCGTCTTGCTGCTGGGCGGCCGTTGCGGCTATGCCGATGCCGAAGACATCTATCACCTGGCCCGCGATCTGGCCTGGGAAAAATGGTTCGACGTCACCCAGGCCCTGCGCGTGGACGTGACGGCCGAGCGCAGCCCCCTGGAAAGCATCAAGTTCGCCGCGCTGCGGGTGAAGGACGGCATCTGCGACCGCTTTCGCGCGTTGACGGGCGAGCGCCCGGACGTCGACACCGCCCACCCGGACGTGCGCATCCACCTGCACCTGCGCGAAGCCGACGCCCTGCTTTATCTGGACACCAGCGGCGAGCCGTTGTTCAAGCGCGGGTGGCGCAGCGAACATGGCGCGGCACCGCTCAAGGAGCATCTGGCGGCAGGTCTGCTCAAGCTCTCGGGCTGGACGCCGGCCGATGTGCTGTTCGATCCGCTGTGCGGCTCGGGCACCCTGGTCATCGAGGCTGCCCAGATGGCGGCCCACCGGGCGCCGGGGCTGGATCGCACCTTCGGTTTCGAGGTGCTTCAGGGCTTCGACGCCAACGCCTGGGCCGCCCTGCGCGAGCAGGCCCGCCAGGCGGTGCGGCCCGTGGCGCC
>JAJTBQ010000323.1 GCA_021286835.1 Thiomonas sp. | reverse complement strand
CCGTGTCATAGAGCGCGAGTGATGTCTGCTGCTTGGCGAGTGGAATGCCTAATGTAAGCGTTTGCCGAACCCATCTTTTCAATGAGTCTGAGCTGAGCGAAGCTTGGGTTTTTTCGGGGGCTCCATGCGATCAGACAAACTCAGTGAAGAGCGGATTGATGAGATTCTGGCGATTCTTGATGAACTCAAAGCCAGCGGGATGAAGGCCGAAGCGTTTGCGCAAAGCAAGGGGCTGGGCTACGGGCAACTGCGCGGCTGGCTGTCGAGCGCGCCGCGCTGGCGCGCCCAACGCGCGGGTCTGGCCCTGCCGCCTCGGCGCAGCGCCTTCGTGCGCGCCCACTGCAACCCGTCCCCCGCTGCGGCTGCGGAGGGAAGCCCCCATCCCGGACACGCGCGCATCACCTGCGTGGCTGGCGCTCGGCGGGCGCAGATCGACTGGCCCGTAGCCCACGCAGCCGAGTGCGCGCAGTGGCTGCAGGCCTGGCTGGGATAAGCCATGCTGCGCATTGAGGCCATCTGGCTGGCCGTGGGCGCCAGTGATCTGCGCGGCGGCATGGATAGCCTGCTGGGCCAGGTTGTGGCCCGGTTTGGCTCGGCCCAGCGCCACCATGCCTACGTGTTTGCCAACCGCCGCGCCACCCGGCTGAAGGTGCTCGTCTTTGATGGCTCGGGGATCTGGCTGTGCACGCGCCGACTGCAAGAAGGCCGGTTTGCCTGGCCGCAGGAGGACCGTGAGGCGCTGCACCTGAGTGCCGAGCAATGGAGTTGGCTGGCCGCCGGGCTGCCGTGGCAGCGCATGACCGCGCACGCCACCGCCAGCGCCATTGCCGTGGTGTAGTCCCCCGGACGTTTGTCGATCGGGGCAACTCCCGATTCTCGCGCGCGCGTGCGCGCGAGAGAATTCGGCATGGTCAGCGCCATCGACGACGACAAACTCCAGTCCCTGGGCGACGATCCGGCGGCGCAGTACGCGCGCACGGTCATTGCGCAGTTCGGTGCACAGATCGCGCACCAGCGTGCCGAGCTCAAATTTCAATCGACCAAGATTGCGGCCCTGAGCTTCGAGCTGGCGCGCCTCAAGCAATGGCGCTTCGGCCAGTCCAGCGAGAGCCTGGACACGCAAGGCCAGCTCTTCGACGCCAAGACGCAGGCGCTGCTGCAAGCCGAGGAACAGGCCGAGGACCGCGCCGCCGATGAGGAGCGCACCGCCCCAGGCAAACGTCGCCCCAAACGCCAGCCCCTGCCCAGCCAGTTGCCGCGCATCGAACATCGCTACGAGATCGACTCCGGCCTGTGCCCGCAGGGCCACGCCCTGCGCCGTATCGGGGAGGAGATCAGCGAGCAGCTCGACTGCGAGCCCACGCGTTTCTTCGTGCACCGGCACATCCGCGGCAAGTACGCCTGCGCCTGCTGCCAGACGGTGTTGGCTGCACCCCTGCCAGCGCAACTCATCGACAAAGGCATTCCCGCCCCCGGCCTGCTGGCGCAGGTGGTGCTGGCCAAGCACGACGATCACCTGCCGCTGTACCGCCAGGAGGAGATTTACCGCCGCAGCGGCGTGCACCTCCCGCGCTCGAGCCTGGCGCAGTGGGTGGGCCTGTGCGGGGTGCGCCTGGAACCGCTGGCCCAGGCCCTCAAAGACCATCTGCTGGAGCAACCCGTGCTGCATGCCGATGAGACCCCGGTAGCCGAGCTGGCGCCGGGCACGGGCAAGACACACCGCGCTTATGTCTGGGTCTACCGCAGCGCGGCTACGCCGGCGGTGGTGTTTGACTATTGCGCCAGTCGTGCCGGTGCGCATGCGCGCGACTTCCTGCAGGATTGGTCAGGCACCTTGCTCACCGATGACTTCAGCGGCTACAAGGCGCTGTATGCCCAAGGGAGCATTGTGGAGGCGGGGTGCTGGGCGCATGTACGCAGAAAGTTCTTCGAGGCGCACAAGCTGGCGGGCAGCGCGATTGCGCAGGAGGCGCTTGAGCGCATCAAAGCCTTGTATGCCATTGAGCAGACCCTTCGGGAGCATCCGCCCGATGGGCGCACCGCGCTGCGCCAGCGCCAAAGCCAACCCCTGCTCGAGGCCTTGCACGCCTGGCTGATCGGGCAGCGCTCGCTCTTGGCCAAGGCCGACGCCACGGCGCGGGCCATCGACTATGCGCTGGGCCGGTGGAGCGCCTTGTGTGTGTTTGCCACCGATGGGCGCGTGCCGATCGATAACAACGCGGTGGAAAACGCGATTCGGCCTCTCGCCCTGGGCCGCAAGAATTGGCTCTTCGTGGGCTCGCCCCAGGCCGGCCGCCGAGCCGCCGTGCTCATGACGCTGATCGAATCGGCCAAGCTGTGCGAGGTCGACCCCTGGGCCTATCTCAAGGATGTGCTGACGAAGCTGCCCACCTGGCCCAACAGCCGTCTGGGCGAATTGCTGCCGCACAACTGGGCGAATACCAA
>JAJTBQ010000322.1 GCA_021286835.1 Thiomonas sp. | reverse complement strand
TCGGCGGAGTCCGCCACCGCGCCGAACACGCCGCCCTGCATGGTCACCATCTTGAGCGCGGCGGCATGGTTGCCCGCGTCGGTGGCGCCGCAGCAGTCGGCCAGCAGCAGGCATTCGAAGCCGCGGTCGTTGGCCTCGCGCATGGTGGTGTGCACGCACACGTCGGTGGTGATGCCCGCCAGCAGGATGTTGCGGATGCCGCGCTGACGCAGGATGAGTTCCAGATCGGTCGCGCAGAACGAGCCCTTGCCCGGCTTGTCGATGATGATCTCGCCGGGCAGCGGCGCCAGTTCCGGAATGATGTCCCAGCCCGGTTCGCCGCGCACCAGGATCTTGCCGCAGGGGCCCGGGTCGCCAATGCCCGCGCCGATGCGCTGGCTGCGCCAGCGCTTGTTGGCGGGCAGGTCGGACAGATCGGGCCGGTGACCTTCGCGGGTATGGAAGATGGTGTAGCCGCCCGTGCGCATGGCGGCCAGCACGCGGCCGATGGGCTCGATCGGCGCCCGGGTGAGCGACAGGTCGTAGCCCATGCGGTCCACATAGCCGCCGATGCCGCAGAAGTCCGTCTGCATGTCGATGACGATCAGCGCGGTGTTCTCCGGCCGCAGGTCGCCATCGAACGGCCAGGGGTAGGGATTGGCGGCGACCGGGCCGGCCGCAGCGTCGGTGGAGAAGTCGGTCATGTCCGTGCCGCTCACTTCAGGGTGCCGATCACACCCTTGACGAAGAAGTTCATGGCGTCGACCTTGTCGCGCGGCAGTTTGCTGCCGGCGGGCACGAACTCCTTGCCGTCCTGCCCGTAGATCGGGCCGGCCCACACGTCGAGCTTGCCGTCCTTGATCGCGGCCTCCTTGTCCAGGATGAGTTTGCGGGTGGCCTCGTCCACCGAGGGACCGAAGGGCGCGAGCTTGGCCGCGCCGGTCTTGAGGTTGCCGTAGATGGCCTTGGATTTCCAGGTGCCCGCTTCCACCTCCTTGACCACGCTCGCCATGATCGGACCCCAGTTCCAGTAGCCGCCGGTCAGCCAGCCCTGCGGGTAGAAGTGCATGTCGTCGAAGTGATAGCCGATGACCTTCACGCCGCGCTTCTTCGCCGCCTCGATCACCGGGATCGGCGAGTCCACGTGCATGCCCACCACCGAGATGCCCTGGTCCACCAGGGTGTTGACCGCCGCAACGTCCTTGGAGGGATCGTTCCACGCGCCGGTGTAGACCACGGTCACGGTGGCCTTCGGGTTGACCGACTGCGCGCCCAGCGCGATGGCATTCACGTCCTGCAGGATCTGCGGAATCGGGTGGGCGGCGACGAAGCCGATCTTGCCGTCGGGCGCGGCCTTGCCCGCGGCGATGCCCGAGAGGTACATCGCCTCATACATGTCGGCGAAGTACGTGCCCAGATTGGGGGCCAGCTTGGCGCCGCCGCAATGCATGAACGTGACCTTGGGATACTTCTTGGCCAGATCGAGCGCGTAGGGCAGATAGCCGTAGCTGGTGGCGAAAATGATCTTGTCGCCCGCGCCGATCATGCGTTCCATGGCCTGCGTGACCTGAGCGCTCTCGGGCACGTTCTCCAGATAATTGGTCTTCACGCCGGGTACGGACTTCTGCACGTACAGCCGTCCCGCATCCTGCGCCTCGTTGTAGCCGCCATCGGTCTTGGCGCCGACATAGACATAGCCCACCATGACATCGGCGCGTGCGGGCTGCGTGGACAGGGTGACCGCGGCCGATGCGGCGGCGATCAGGGCGAGGAATCGAAGGTTCATGCGGTTCTCCAGGAATGAGAAGGGACGTCGTTCAGGACATGCCGCGGAACACGCCGGCGAGCTCCTGAGGCATGGAGGTGCCGCGCTGGCTGGCCCGGTAGCTCAGCAACAGCACGATCAGCGGCACCAGATAAGGCAGGGTGCCGAGCAGATAGGGCGAGAGGTCCGAGCCCATCGACTGCAGCCGCAGCGATAGCGCCTCGGACAGCCCGTAGATGAGCGCGACCGGCAGGGCTAGCCAGGGGTTCCAGCGCGCCACGATCACCAGGCCCACGGCGAGCAGGCCGCGACCCGCGGTCATCTGCTCGACCCAGGTGCGGGTGTAATCCACCGACAGGGCAGCGCCAGCCAGGCCGGTGAAGGCGCCGCCCGTGAGCACTGCGATCACGCGCAGGCGCATCGGGTGCTTGCCCAACATGCGCAGCGCGTCGGCCGACTCGCCCGCCGAGCGCCAGACCAGGCCCCACTGCGTGCGGTAGAGGAACAGGCCGCAGACCACCACCAACGCCAGCCCGAGGTAGACCGTGGGCGTGAGCTGCGAGAGAAAGCCGCCCACCACCGGCAGTTCCGCCAGCCAGCCGTGGCGCAGGCTGTGAAAGCCTTCGATCTGCTGGCCCACCAGGGAGGTGCCGTAGAACGACGACAGCCCGTTGCCGAGAAACAGGATGGCCAGGCCGCTGGCGATCTGGTTCAC
>JAJTBQ010000321.1 GCA_021286835.1 Thiomonas sp. | reverse complement strand
CCGGATTCCAGGAGAAACATGGTGAAAACCCTTCAAGGCATTTACAGCAACCCGCGGCAACACTGGGTGGGCGACGGCTTTCCCGTGCGTTCGCTGTTCAGCTATAGCAGTCATGGCGCACAGCTCAGCCCCTTCCTGCTGCTCGACTACGCCGGCCCGGCGCAGTTCGCGCCCGGCACGCAGCCGCGCGGCGTGGGCGAGCACCCGCACCGGGGCTTCGAGACCGTGACCATCGTCTATCAGGGCGAGGTGGACCATCGCGACTCGACCGGGTCCGGCGGCCATATCGGCCCGGGCGACGTGCAGTGGATGACCGCTGCCGGAGGCATCCTGCACGATGAGTTCCACTCCCAGGCGTTCACCGAGCGAGGCGGCACGCTGGAGATGGTGCAGCTCTGGGTCAACCTGCCCGCCAAGGACAAGATGTCGCAGCCGGGCTATCAGACCCTGCTCAGCAGCGACATCCCCGACGTGGCCTTGCCCGAATCGGCCGGACGGGTGCGCGTCATCGCCGGAGCCTATGGCGGGCACCGCGGCCCGGCGCGGACCTTCACGCCGATGGAGGTGTGGGACGTGCGGCTCAACGCCGGCGCGCAGACCCGCTTCGACATCGCCGCCGGACGCACGCTGGCGCTGGTGGTGCTGCATGGCGCGGTGAAGGTGAACGGCGATGCGGTGGTGCGTGCGGCGCAGTTCGGTCTGCTCAGCCGTGAAGGCGAAGGCGTGCTGGTGGAGGCGCAGGACGACGCCACGGTGCTGCTGCTCAGCGGCGAGCCGATCGACGAGCCCATCGTCGGCTACGGGCCGTTCGTGATGAACACCCAGGCCGAGATCCATCAGGCCATGCAGGACTTCAACAGCGGCCGTTTCGGGCAGATCGCGGCATAAGCGACCTTGGGAGGGCGTTCAACATCCCTTGCAGGAGGTGGCGGCCCCGGGACGGGTGTCCGGGGCCGCATCGAATTTCTCGACAGAACGGTGACGAGCATGGATCCATTGCGACTTCTCATTCTTCCCGGCAGCGCGCGTGTCGGTGCGCTCAGCGGCCGTCTGGCGGCGTTTGCCGCGCGGACAGCCGAGCGACAGGGTTTGCAGCCCCGCTTGTTCGATCTTCGCGCGCTGGATCTGCCGCTCTACGACGGCGATCTGGAGGCGGCGCATGGCGTGCCCGCCGGCGCACTGGCCTTGCAGGCCGCGCTGCTCGAAAGCGACGCCGTGCTGCTGGTCACGCCGGAATACAACGGCTTTCCGACCCCGCTGGTGATCAACGCCTTCGACTGGCTTTCGCGCCTTCCGGCCACGGAGCAGCATCCGGCCGGGCTGGCGGCCACGGCCAACAAGCCGGCGGCCCTGCTGTCGACCTCGCCCGGACCGCTGGGCGGGTTGCGCGCGATGAATACGCTGCGGCAATACCTGCAGATGGCCTTTGCCATGCTGGTCGTGCCCCAGCAATACGCGCTGGGCCGGGCCCACGAGGCCTTCGACGAGCAGGGCGCGCTGGCCGACGCGCGTGCGGCGCAGAGCGTGCAAGGCGTGCTCGACGCCCTGAGCAACCTGGCTCGCGCCCTGCGCCGGGTGTGAGCGCCTCTGCGTCCCCTGAGCGGCCATGGCGATGCAGGCTGCGCCTATACTGCGCGCCGAGCTTGTCGGAGCGCCGGGTGCAATTCCCGGCTGAGACTGCGTAACGCAGAATCCGCTGAACCTGATCGGGCTAGGGGGGAGACCTCCAACCCGCGTAGGAAACCAGGCGCCGGTGCTACGGCAGGCATTCATCCATCCCTTTCGGAGGAGCCATGTCCGCACTGCCCGAATCCCGCCAGAAGGTCGACGCCGCCGCGTTGACCGAGCGCATCACCCGCACTCCCTTCGCCGCCTCCCGCAAGATCCATCTGCAGGGCAGCAGGCCCGATCTTCGTGTGCCGCTGCGCGAAGTGGCGCTGGCCGACACGCCGGCCGTGTTCGGGGTGGAGAAGAACGCGCCCTTTGCCGTCTACGACACCTCCGGCCCCTACACCGACCCGCAGGCCGACATCGACCTGACCCGCGGCCTGGCGCCGCTGCGCGCGGCCTGGATCGCCGAGCGTGGCGACTCCGAGCGCCTCGCCGCCTTCAGCTCCGAGACCACGCGCCGCCACAACGCCGACGCCGCGCTGGACGCCGTGCGCTTTCCCCAGCTGCCGCTGCCGCGCCGGGCCAAGTCCGGGGCGAATGTCAGCCAGATGCATTACGCGCGCCGCGGCATCGTCACGCCGGAAATGGAGTTCATCGCCATCCGCGAGAACCAGCGCCTCGATGTGCTCGCCGATGCCGCGCTGCTCAAGCAGCACCCGGGCCAGCGCTTCGGCGCGGGCATTCCCGCGCGCATCACGCCCGAGTTCGTGCGCGACGAGGTGGCGCGCGGCCGGGCCATCATCCCCAACAACATCAACCACCCGGAAAGCGAGCCGATGATCATCGGC
>JAJTBQ010000021.1 GCA_021286835.1 Thiomonas sp. | reverse complement strand
GATCGCCTGCTGTTCGGCGGCCGGGTGAGCTACTCCACCGCCACGCCGCGCGATCTTGCGGCGACCATGCGCCGCAGCATGCTGGCGGTCTATCCGCAACTCAGCGATGTGAAGATCACCCATGCCTGGGGAGGCTTCGTCGACATCACCATGAACCGGGCGCCCGACTTCGGCCGCATCGCGCCCGATGTGCTCTACCTGCAGGGCTTTTCAGGACACGGCCTGGCCTTGACCGGCATGGCCGGCCAGCTCGCCGCCGAAGCCATCGCCGGACAGGCCGAGCGTTTCGACCTGTTCACCCGGCTGCACCACAAGCCCTTCCCGGGCGGCGACCTGCTGCGCACCCCCGCGCTGGTGCTGGGCATGCTCTGGTACCGGCTGCGCGATCTGCTGTGAGCGCCGGGGTCGTCGAGCCACGCGTGACGCCAGATCAGATCAGCCGTCTGTCGAGTCGCCGGGCGAAGACTACGGCAACTGGCTGCGAATGAGTTGACACAGCTTCTGCGCCCAGGGCGGTACCCGCTCGGTAGGCACATAGGCATAGCCCAGGATCAGGCCGCGCTTTTTCTGCTCGCCGAGGTAATAGCGCGATAGCGGACGCACCGTCATGCCCTGAGCGTCGGCGGCGCGGGCGATGGCCTCGTCGTCCACTTCCCCGCATTCGGGGTTGAACAGCAAACAAAGGTGCAAGCCGGACTCCTGGCCCGAGATCTGCACCCGCTCGCCCAGACAGCGCTGGATGCGCCGGGCCAGCTCGTCGCGCCTTGCCTGATAGGCCACGCGCAGGCGGCGGATGAGGGTGTTGAGATGGCCCTCGGTGATGAAGTCGGTCAGCGCCGCCTGCAGCATGAGCTGACCCGGGCGGTACAGGTCGTAGAGCCCGGTGTTGAAGGCGGGCAGCAGATCGGTTGGCACCACCAGATAGCCCAGACGGATGCCGGGGTACATCACCTTGGAAAACGTGCCCGAGTAAAGCACCTGGGCATGGTCGTCGAGCCCCTGCAGGCTGGCGAAGGGGCGGCCGCCGAAGCGGAACTCGCTGTCGTAGTCGTCCTCGAAAATCCAGCAGCGCTGCTGCGCGGCGAACTGCAGCAGGGCGCGGCGGCGCTGCAGGCTCATCACATGGCCCAGCGGGTACTGATGCGAGGGCGTGACGTAGATCAGCCGCGGCCGGCCCTGCTGCCAATCGGTGGCCGAGGGTGCCATGCCCTCCAGGTCCACATCGATGGGCTTGAGCTTCAGCCCGGCGGCCTGCAGCGCCCGGCGCGCGCCCCAGTAGCAGGGGTTCTCCACCCAGGCCTCGTCGCCGTGATCGGTGAGCAGGCGCGCCGCCAGGTCGAGCGATTGCTGCGTGCCCGAGGTGATGAGCACCTGCTCGGGCGTCACCCGCACCGAGCGTGACAGGCTGAGATACGCGGCAATGGCCACGCGCAGCGGCATGTAGCCGCCTTCCTGTCCATAGTCGAGCAGGTCGCGGTCGAGGCTGCGCCAATACTTGGCCTGCAGCTTCTGCCAGAGCTGAATGGGGAATTCGGCAAACTCGATCTCGCCCGGCGCGAAGGGCTGGACCTCGAAGTCGGCCGAGCCCGAGCGCGCGGTCAGCAGGTTGCCGCGCTGCGAGAGTTCGCGCGGCGAGCCGCTCTCGCCAGAAGAATGTGCCTGCTTGCGTCCGCGCGCGGGGCTCAGCGGGCCGAGTTCGGGCAGGGTCTCCGAGACGAAGGTGCCGCTGCCCTGGCGCGCGGTGAGGTAGCCTTCGGCGGTGAGCTGGTTGATGGCCGACATCACCGTGTTGCGCGAGAGGTTGAGGTCACGCGCGAGGTCGCGGGTGGAGGGCAGTTGCACCCCGGCGGTGATGCGTCCCGCCAGAATGGCGCCGCGCAGCGAGAGATACAGGCGGCGGTTGAGCGGCGGGGCCAGGCCGGTGTCGCCTTCGACGCGCTGAAGTTCGGTGAGCAGGAGTTCGGATAGTGCGAGTGGGCGCATGATGCGGCGTGGCGATGAAGCCCCCTGGACGTGTTGTTCCGCGTCTGGACTGCCGGGGGTAAAAAACACTTGAGGCGGCCCGGCGTGTCACCGGGGAGGCTTCGAATAAGCCGGAACTGGCTCCATGATAAAAGCGGGGAGTGGCACTTCCGAGAGTACCAGTTGGCAGGTAAATTGAGGCTATCGAATCACGCTAACCTAAGGAAAACCCTAGGATTTTTCGTTTCTGAAGTGGTGCGCGGGCTTGTTGCAATGCACCAAAAAAGAGCGCGACAATGCACCATCTCTGTGGTGCCGCCGAATCGGGTGTTGCACCGCAGCGGCGATCGCGTTCCACTGGCCTGACCCTTGAATCCCTCGTTGTTCATCATGCCGCCTTCCCCCGTTTCGTATCCCCGCGTTGCCGTCACCACCGATCTGAAATGGGTGGGCGGGCATCCGACCTATGCCGTCACGCAAAAGTATGTCGATCCCCTGCTGCCGCTGGCTGGCGTGTTGCCGCAGATGTTGCCGTCGATGGGGGCCGATCTGCCGATCGACGCGGTGCTCGACGGTGTCGACGGACTGGTGTTCACCGGCTCGCCGTCCAATATCGAACCGCATCATTACGGCCAGTCGCTGAGCAACCCCGAATCCCCGGCCGACCCGGCGCGCGATGCCACGACGCTGCCCCTGATCCGCGCGGCCATCGACCGCGGCATTCCGGTGTTCGGCATCTGCCGCGGCTTCCAGGAAATCAACGTGGCCCTCGGCGGCAGCCTGCTGCAGGAAGTGCACAACACACCGGGTTTCGATGACCATCGCGAAGATGAAGCGCTCGATGCCGCTGGCCAGTACGGCCCGGCGCATCGCCTTCAGGCCGTGCCCGGCAGCGTGCTTGCGGCCATCGTCGGGGCCGACTCCTGGGAGGTCAACAGCCTGCATGGCCAAGGCATCCAGACCCTCGCGCCCGATCTTCTGGCACAGGCGCACGCGCCCGACGGCCTGATCGAGGCCTACATCTACCAACCCGCCCACCGCGCCGCACACAGCCCCGAGCCGGGCTTTCTGCTGGCGGTGCAGTGGCATCCCGAATGGCAGGCCGCGCAAAACCCCGTGTCGCGCGCGATCTATGCCGCTTTCGGCAACGCCTGTCGGCAGTTCGCCGCGCGCAAGCGCAGCAACCTGTCGGCGCGCGCTGCCTGAGCTTGTCTCGCGTCCGCCTTTGGCGTTCAAAGTGGACGTGTCCATTGGAATCATCCAAGAAACGCAAACTGGAATCCCATCATGAGTAGCAGCGACAACCGCAAACAATGGACCTTCAACGATCTTGAAGGCTGGCTCAACGCCCAACGCATCACCGAAATCGAGTGCCTCGTGCCCGACCTGACCGGGGTGGCGCGCGGCAAGATCCTGCCCCGCAGCAAGTTCACCGAAGACCGTGGCATGCGTCTGCCGGAAAGCATCATCGGACTGACCGTGACCGGCAACTGGCCCGAGGACGAGCGTCTCGACACCCTGATTGCCGATACCGACCGTGACATGAATCTGGTGCCCGACCCGAGCACGGCGCGCGTCGTGCCCTGGGCCACCGACCCCACGGCGCAGGTCATTCACGACTGCTACTTCAAGGACGGCGAGCCCGTCGATTACGCTCCGCGCTCGGTGCTGAAGAACATGCTCAAGCTCTACGCCGACAAGGGCTGGGCGCCCGTGGTGGCGCCCGAGCTGGAGTTCTATCTGGTCGACAAGAACACCGACCCTGACCAGCCGCTGCGTCCGCCGGTGGGCCGTTCGGGCCGCGCCGAAACCTCTCGCCAGCACTACAGCATCGACGCCGTCAACGAGTTCGATCCGCTGTTCGAGGACATCTACGACTATTGCGAGGCGATGGACCTCGATGTCGACACCCTGATTCATGAAGTCGGCGCCGGGCAGATGGAAATCAACTTCCTGCATGGCGACCCGCTCGATCTGGCCGACAAGGTGTTCTTCTTCAAGCGCACCCTGCGCGAAGCGGCGCTGCGCCACAACATGTTCGCCACCTTCATGGCCAAACCCATGGCGGGCGAGCCTGGCAGCGCGATGCATGTGCACCAGAGCATCGTCGATCGCAAGACCGGCATGAATGTGTTCAGCAACCCCGACGGCAGCGCGTCGGAGCTGTTCCACAACTACATCGGCGGTCTGCAGAAATACATTCCGCACGTCATGGCGCTGTTCGCGCCGTATGTGAACTCGTATCGCCGCCTGGTGGCCAATACCGCGGCGCCAACCAATGTCGAGTGGGGAGCCGACAACCGCACCGTGGGCATCCGCGTGCCGTTCTCCAATGCGGAGAACCGCCGCATGGAAAACCGCGTCATCGGCGCCGACGCCAACCCTTACGTCGCGCTGGCGGCCAGTCTGGCCTGCGGCTATCTGGGCATGGTCAACAAGATCAGTCCGCTGCCCGAAATGAAGACCAATGCCTACGCGGCGCCCAATGCCATTCCGCTGCCGCAGAGCCTGTCGGAGTCGGTGCGCGCGCTCGACGATGTGCCCGAGCTCGAAGCCATTCTGGGCAAGCGCTTCTGCGGCATCTACAAGGCGGTGAAGATGAGCGAGTACGCCGAGTTCATGAAAGTCATCAGCCCCTGGGAGCGCGAGCACCTGCTGCTGCATGTCTGATCGGCAGCGCCGACGAACGCAGCTTGAACCAAACCTATATCAAACGGAGATTCGCATGAAACCCAATGACCTTCCGGTTTTCGACACCGCGGCGCTGCGCGCCAAGGATGCGGCCCACCACCTGCATCCCTTCACCGACACCAAGAGCCTGAACGCCGCGGGCAGCCGCGTGATCGTGCGCGGCGAGGGCGTGCGCATCTGGGACTCCGAGGGCAACGAGATCATCGATGGCATGTCGGGCCTGTGGTGCGTCAATCTCGGCTATGGACGCGAGGATCTGGTGAGCGCGGCCACGCGGCAGATGCAGACCCTGCCGTTCTACAACGCCTTCTTCAAGACCACCACGGCGCCGGCCGCCGAGCTTGCGGCGCTGCTGCCGCAGGTGGCGCCCGCCGGGTTCAACCACGTGTTCTTCACCAACTCGGGCTCCGAGGGCAACGACACCATCATCCGTCTGGTGCGTCGCTATTGGGACCTGATGGGGCAGCCGCAGCGCAAGACCCTCATCAGCCGCCACAACGCCTACCACGGCAGCACGCTGGGCGGCGCCTCGCTGGGCGGCATGAGCGGCATGCACGAACAGGGCGACCTGCCGCTGCCGGGCATCACCCACATCGATCAGCCCTACCAGCTGCAGCACGGCCAGCCGGGCGAGAGTGCCCACGACTTCGGGCTGCGCGCCGCCGGCTGGCTCGAAGCCAAGATTCTCGAGCTGGGCGCCGACAAGGTGGCCGCCTTCATCGGCGAGCCGGTGCAGGGCGCGGGCGGCGTCATCATTCCGCCGGCCAGCTACTGGCCGGAGATTCAGCGCATCTGCGACAAGTACGGCATCTTGCTGATCTCCGATGAAGTCATCTGCGGCTTTGGCCGTCTGGGTACCTGGTTCGGCTGCCAGCATCCGCACATCAACTCCAAGCCCGACCTCATCACCTTCGCCAAGGGAGTCACCTCGGGCTACCTGCCGCTGGGCGGGGTGCTGGTGGGCGACCGCGTGGCCAAGGTGCTGATCGAGCATGGCGGCGACTTCAACCACGGCTTCACCTACTCGGGCCACCCGACCTGCTGCGCCGTGGCCATCGCCAACGTCAGCGCGCTGCGCGACGAAGGCGTGGTCGAGCGCGTGGCCTCGGACACCGCGCCCTATCTGAAGGCGCAGTTCGCCACCCTGGCCGATCATCCGCTGGTGGGCGACGTTGACGCCCTGGGCATGGTCGCGGGGCTGGTGCTCTACAAGGACAAGGCCAGCCGGACGCTGTTCCCGGCCGATCTGGGCGTGGGCTACATTTGCCGCGACCACTGTTTCAAGAATGGCGTGGTGATGCGCGCCGTGGAAGAACGCATGATCATCGCCCCGCCGCTGGTCATGACGCATGCGGAGATCGACGAGATGATCCGTCGCATCCGCCGCAGCCTGGACGACACGCTGGCTGGTCTGCGTGCCAAGGGCTTGGTATAAACCGCCATTCTTGTCTCAGTCCAGCACTGGATACTGGTACGGGAATTGCAAAGGGGAGTTTGTTTCACCTGTCGTTTTCCACTCGTCTTCACACAACTTGAGAGGTTTTCATGTCACACAATCTGCAGAAGAAGAAGTCGTTCAGCGGCAAGCTGCTGGCGGCGTGTCTCGCGAGTGCCGCGGCGCTGACCTTCGGTGCCGCCGCCCCGGCCCAGGCGGCCGGCGTGCTCAACATCTACAACTGGTCCGACTACATCGCCCCGACCACGGTGCCCGGCTTCCAGAAGGACACCGGCATCAAGGTTCGCTACGACACCTTCGATTCCAACGAAACTCTGTTCGCCAAGATGGTGGCCGGCGATACGGGCTATGACATCGTGGTGCCGTCGTCGAACTGGGCGGCCATCGACATCAAGGGCGATCTGCTGCACCCGATCGACAAGTCCAAGATTCCCAACTACAAGAACCTCAATCCCGAGTTGATGAAGCAGCTCGCCGCGGTCGACCCGGGCAACAAATACCTGATTCCCTGGATGTGGGGCTACACCACCGTCGGCATCAACGTCGAGAAGGTGAAGAAGGCCCTGGGCAACGAGCCGATGCCGGCCAACCCCTGGCAACTGGTGTTCGATCCGAAGTACGCCGACAAGATCAAGTCCTGCGGCATCTCCATGCTCGACTCCGGGCTCGACCTGATGGAAGCCGGCTTCAACTATCTGGGCATTCCGCAAGACACGCAGAACCCCGAAGACTTCAAGAAGGCCTATGCGATGCTGACCAAGGTGCGCAAGGACGTGAAGGTGTTCTCGTCATCGGGCTACATCAACGATCTGGCCGGCGGCAACATCTGCGCGTCCGTGGGCTGGTCGGGTGACATGGGCATCGCCGCCGCGCGTGCCAAGGCCGCCAAGAACAAGCAGGACATCAAGGTGTTCCCGCCCACGCACGGCGCCGTGATCTTCATCGACACCATGGCCATCCCCAAGGACGCGAAGAACCTCGACAACGCCTACAAGTGGATGAACTATGTGCTCGAGCCCAAGGTGGCCGCGGCCGACACCAACACGGTGACCTATGCCAACCCGGTGCCTTCGTCCCTGCCCTATGTGGATGCCAGCATCAAGGACAACGATTTCGTGTTCCTGTCGCCGGCCATGGTCAACAAGCTGATTCCGCCCAAGGTCTACACCAAGGAGCAGCGCCGTCTGGGCACCAGCCTGTACACCAAGTTCAAGACGGGTCTGTGACCTGAGTCGATCCGGCCGCCGCGCGCCTGCATGTGCGGCCGGATCCGTCAACCATCATTCGCACAGTCCCCTTGCGGGACGTTCCAACGCCATGAGCGATACGCCCTTCCTCAAGATCGATCGTGTGACCCGCCGTTTCGACGAAGTGGTTGCGGTCAACAACATCAATCTCGATATTCACAAGGGCGAGATCTTCGCCCTGCTGGGTTCATCAGGCTGCGGCAAATCCACCCTGCTGCGCATGCTGGCCGGTTTCGAGACGCCCACCTCGGGTCAGATCTTTCTGGAAGGCGAGGACATCACCGCGATGCCGCCTTACGAGCGGCCGATCAACATGATGTTCCAGTCGTACGCGCTGTTTCCGCACCTCACGGTATTCGACAACATCGCTTTTGGCCTGCGTCGCGATGGCATGCCCAAGAACGATGTGAACGCGCGGGTCGAGCAGATGCTCGAACTCGTCCAGCTCAAACCCTACGCCAAGCGCAAACCCCACCAGCTCTCGGGTGGTCAACAACAGCGCGTGGCCCTGGCGCGCAGCCTGGCCAAACGCCCCAAGCTGCTGCTGCTCGACGAACCGCTGGCTGCGCTCGACAAGAAGCTGCGTGAGCGAACCCAGCTCGAACTGGTCAACATCCTGCGCAAGGTCGGTGTGACCTGCGTGATGGTCACCCACGATCAGGAAGAGGCCATGACCATGGCCGACCGCATTGCGGTGATGCGCGATGGCCAGTTCCAGCAACTGGGCACGCCGTCGGAAATCTACGAACATCCCCAGACCCGCTTCGTGGCCGACTTCATCGGCAACGTCAATATGTTCGACGGCAAGCTCGTCACCGACGAGCACGATCACTGCGAAGTGCAGACCGATGACGCGCTGTTCCATATCGGCCACGGTATCAGCGGCACGCTCAACATGGATCTGGGCATCGCCCTGCGCCCCGAGAAAATGACCTTGAGCGAGGGGCATCAGCGCCAACCCTACAACGTCCTGCTGGCGACCGTGTCGGGCCGCTCCTACATGGGCAGCTACACCGCCTACGAACTGCTGTTGCCCAGCCAGCGGCGCATACGCGTGACCATCTCCAACACCGACCGCCATGCCGATCCGTTCGATGTCGGCGATGCCGTGACCGCGCACTGGGCCGAGACCGCCCCCGTGGTCATCGTGGACTGAGAACCGGAGCGACGCCATCATGGACGAGAAAAAACCCGCGCCGCTTTCCAAACCGCGACGGGCCTGGAACTGGGGCCGCCAACTGGTCATCGGCATACCGCAGGTCTGGCTGCTGGCCTTCCTGCTGCTGCCCTTCCTCATCCTGCTCAAGATCAGCGTCTCCGAGACGGATGAACTGGGGGTGGGCTTCGATCCGCTGGTGTCCTTCGCGAATGAGGCCCTGCAGATCCACATGCGCTTCTCGCCCTATCTGGCGCTGCTGCGCGACAGCCTCTACATCGTCACCTATCTGTATTCGCTGTGGTGGGCCTTCCTGACCACGGTGCTGTGTCTGGTCATCGGCTATCCCTTCGCCTACTTCATCGCGCGGTCCAGGCCGACGGTGCGCTCAGGGCTTCTGATGCTGGTCATGCTGCCGTTCTGGACGTCCTTTCTCATCCGCATCTACGCCTGGAAGAATCTGCTCGACATCAACGGACTCATCAATCAGTTTCTGTTGTGGACCGGCATCATTCATGAGCCGCTGCAGATGCTGTTCACCAACTTCTCCTTCATGATCGGCATGGTGTACGGCTACATCCCCTTCATGATTCTGCCGCTGTACGCCACGCTGGTGAAAATGGATCACCGTCTCGTCGAAGCCGCGATGGATCTGGGTTCCACGCCGCTCAAGACCTTCTGGCTGGTCACCGTGCCGCTGTCCAAGTCGGGCATCATCGCAGGCAGCCTGCTGGTGTTCATTCCGGCGGTGGGCGAGTATGTGATTCCCGAACTGCTCGCGGGCCCGTCCACGCTCAACATCGGCCGCGTGATGTGGAACGAGTTCTTCCTCAACCTCGACTGGCAGCGCGCCTCGGCAGTCGCCATCGTGATGATCGTGCTCATCCTGTTGCCGATCGCGGTGTTCAACAAATATCAGACCAAGAGCCTGGAGGGTGCGCGATGAAAAAGACCGCGGTGTTGCCCCTGACCTGGATGATCGTGGTCTACCTGTTTCTTTACCTGCCCATCGTGGTGCTGGTGGTCTATTCCTTCAACGACTCGCGCATGGTCACCCTGTGGGGCGGATGGACGCTGAAGTGGTATGGAGCCGTGTTCCACGATCAGGAACTCATCCGTGCCCTGCTGCTGTCGCTCAAGGTGGCCCTGGCCACGGCGACCACGTCGGTGCTGCTCGGCACGCTGGCGGCGTTCGCGCTGGTGCGCTATCGGCGCTTTGCCGGCAAGAGCCTGCTGAATTTCATGATCAACATTCCGCTGGTCATGCCCACGGTGGTCATCGCGCTGGCGCTGCTGCTGTTCTTCGTCACGGTGCAGAAGTCGTTCGGCTATCCGCAGAAGGGGTTTTTCACCATCTACATCGGTCACACCGTGATGGCGATCTCCTATGCTGCGGTGGTCATCCAGTCGCGCCTCAAGGAGATGGACCGATCGATCGAAGAAGCGGCGATGGATCTGGGGGCCCGGCCTTTTCAGGTCTTCGCCCTGGTCACCCTGCCGTCCATCTCGCAGTCGCTGGTCTCGGCGTGGCTGCTGGCGTTCTCGCTCTCGCTCGACGAAGTGGTGATCTCCGCCTTCCTGTCCGGGCCGGGTGCCACGACCCTGCCTGTCGTGATCTTCTCGCGCGCCCGGCTTGGGCTGAGTCCGACCATCAATGTGGTTGGAGCCATCACCGTCTATCTGGTCATCGTCGCGGTGGCGGTCAGCAGCCTGTTGATGGCGCGTCGCGAACGCCTGCGGGCCCGTCAGGCGGCAGCCGCCTTGCGGCAGGATGCCGACGAGGCCAGCCAGCCCTTCGGCGTCCACCTGATGACCGCAGAAGGACGCTGACCACCCGCTTGGCGCAAGCCGCATTTGCCCTGACCGGGGAGGCCTCGTCCTCCCCACCTCTCGAACCATGACGCTCCACCCCATCGTCTTCGCTCAGTCCGGGGTGCAGCCCGACGCTTTCGCGCCTGCACCCGAGCGCATCTTGCGCGGCGACCCGCAGCAACTGACCTGGAATCACTACACCGACGCCACCGGCCAGTTCTCCGCAGGCATCTGGCAGGGCGAGCCTGGCGCCTGGCGGGTGCGCTACGACCCGCATGAAGAAGAGTTCTGCGTGCTGCTGGAAGGGCGCATGACCCTGACCGCGGACGACGGCGGGGCGCAGACCTTCCAGGCCGGGGATGCGTTTGTCGTGCCCGGCGGATTCAGCGGCATCTGGGAAAACCACACCCGGGTCCGCAAACACTACGCCATCATGGCGCTACAGAAGAACGAGACGTAAACACATCACTCAGGAGATTCGCATGACCGAGAACTTCAATCGCATCTGGCACCAGCGCGCCGACGACCTGCTGGCGCGCGGCATCGACGGCCGCATGGTGATCGACGGCCGCCGTTGGGCCGCGACGGATGGCAGCCTGTTCGACTGCATCTCGCCCGTCGATGGCAAGGTGATCGCCCGCGTCGCCCGGGGCAAGGCGGCCGACATCGACCGTGCCGTGGCCTCGGCCCGTGCCGCCTTCGCCGACCGCCGCTGGGCCGGCCAGCCGCCGGCCGCGCGCAAGAAGGTGCTGGTGGCCTTCGCCGACCGCATTCGCGCCGCGCGCGACGAACTCGCCCTGCTCGAAACGCTCGACATGGGCAAGCCCATCAAGAACAGCCTGTCCACCGATGTGGTGGCCGCAGCCCGGTGCATCCAGTGGTATGGCGAGGCCGTGGACAAGATCTACGACGAGATCGCCCCCACCGGCAGCAGCGCCCTGGCCCTGGTGACCCGCGAGGCCATGGGCGTGGTCGGCGCCATCGTGCCCTGGAATTACCCGATGCTCATGGCCTCATGGAAGCTGGGGCCTGCATTGGCCGCGGGCAACAGCGTGGTGCTCAAGCCTTCCGAAAAATCGCCGCTCACCGCGCTGCGCCTGGCCGAGCTGGCCCTTGAGGCGGGTCTGCCCGAAGGCGTGTTCAACGTCGTGCCGGGCTTCGGCCACGAGGCCGGCGAGGCCCTGGCGCTGCACATGGACGTCGACGCCATCGGCTTCACCGGCTCCACACGCACCGGCCGCCGCATGCTCGACTATGCCAGCCGCAGCAACCTCAAGCGCGTGTACAACGAACTCGGCGGCAAATCGGCCAACATCGTGTTCGCCGACTTCGACGATCTCGATCGCGCTGCCAGCACGGCCATCGGCAGCATGTTCTACAACCAGGGCGAGAGCTGCAACGCGCCCTCGCGCCTGCTGGTGCAAGAGAGCATCGCCGATGCCTTTGTCGAGAAGCTCGCCGCACTGACCCCGCAATACCACCCGGCCGACCCGCTGGATGCCTCGACCGTGCTGGGTGCGCTGGTGGACGAAACCCAGACGCAGACCGTGCTCGGCTACATCCAGGCCGGCATCGCCGAAGGCGCCAAGTGCGTGGCTGGCGGCTGTCGCGCGCTGGAGGAGACGGGCGGCCAGTACGTCGCGCCCACCGTGTTCGACGGCGTGAAGAACAGCATGAAGATCGCCCGCGAGGAGATCTTCGGCCCTGTGCTGTCGGTCATCCGCTTCAAGACGGAGGACGAGGCCATCGCCCTGGCCAACGACAGCGCCTACGGCCTGCACGCTGGCGTGTGGTCGCGCAATATCGACCGCGCGGTGCGCGTGTCGCGCGCGCTGCAGGCAGGCACCGTGCACGTCAACCAGTACGACGAGGACGACATCACCGTGCCGTTTGGCGGCGTGAAGCAGTCGGGCAACGGCCGCGACAAGTCGCTGCACGCCTTCGACAAGTACACCGAACTCAAGACCACCTGGATTCGCATCGACGGCGCGAAGTAAAGCCCACGCAACACCCCCCCCTCCCAACCTCCCCCACGGTGTGGGGGAGGAGCAAGGTTCTGCTCCCTCCCCACCCGTGGGGAGGGTTGGGGTGGGGAGATTGTGAACCCCCACGGAGACTCCACCATGAACCACTCGTTGAACGAACAACTGCAAGCTCGCCGCGCCGCCGCCACCCCGCGCGGCGTCGGTGTGATGGCCGGCTTCTATGCCGACCGCGCCGAGGGCGCCGAGCTTTGGGACGTCGAAGGCCAGCGCTACATCGACTTCGCCGGCGGCATCGCCGTGCTCAACGTCGGCCATCGCCATCCCAAGATCGTCGCCGCCATCGAGGCGCAGCTCGGCCGCTTCACCCACACCTGCTATCAGGTGATCCCGTACGAGAGCTATGTGGCCCTGGCCGAGCAGCTCAACACCCTCACGCCCGGCACCCACGCCAAGAAGACCGCGCTGTTCTCCACCGGCGCCGAAGCCGTGGAGAACGCCGTGAAGATCGCCCGCGCCCACACCAAGCGCGGCGGCGTGATTGCGTTTGGCGGCGGCTTTCATGGCCGCAGCCTGTTTGCCGTGTCGCTGACCGGCAAGGTGCAGCCGTACAAGGCGGGATTCGGTCCCTTCCCGCCGGAGATCTATCACGCGCCCTTCCCGGCCGAAGGCGTGCCGCTGGCCGAGGTGAAGAAGGCGGTGGAGCATCTTTTCAAGGCCGACATCGAGCCTTCGCGCGTGGCCGCCATCATCTTCGAGCCCATCCAGGGCGAGGGCGGGTTCAACGTCATTTCGCTGGAGGCGCTGAAGTGGCTGCGCGAATTGTGCGACCAGCACGGCATCGTGCTCATCGCCGATGAAGTGCAGACCGGGTTCGGCCGCACCGGCCGGCTGTTCGCCATGGAGCATTTCTTCGAGCAGGCGGGCGTGCTGCCCGACATCATGACCATCGCCAAATCACTGGCCGCGGGCACGCCGCTGTCGGCCGTGACCGGCCGCGCCGAAATTATGGACGCACCGGCTCCCGGCGGCCTGGGCGGCACCTACGCGGGCAACCCCTTGGCCATCGCGGCCGCGCACGCGGTCATCGAAGTCATGCGTGACGAGCAATTGCCCGCGCGCGGCCAGAAGCTGGGTGACCAGCTCAAGGCCCGGCTGAACGCGCGACGAGGCGAGGTGCCGCAGATCGCCGACGTGCGCGGTCTGGGCGCGATGGTGGCGGCGCAGTTCAACGATCCGGTCACGGGCAAGCCCGATGCCGACTTCACCAAGCGGGTCCAGGCCGAGGCGCTCAAGCGCAAGCTCATCCTGCTGACCTGCGGCGTGGACTACAACGTGGTGCGTTTCCTGTTCCCGCTGACCATTTCCGAGACCGTGTTCGCCGAGGCGCTGGACATTCTGGACGCCGCGCTGCTCGCGGCGAAGGGCTGAACCGCGACACGGCCACCACGGTGGCCGCCCCGCGGCCCGCCGGTCTTTGGCGGGCCGCGGGGCGCCGCTCAGGACAGGCCGGGCGTCTTGCGGGCCTTGCGCCCGTGGCGTCCGGCGAAAGGGTCGAACAGGGCCCGCGGCACGCCATGCAGCAACTGGCTCAGCACGCCCATCGGCCACGGAATGGTGACGTAGGCGCGGCCCGCGTCGATGGCGCCCAGGGCGCGTTGGGCGAAGGCGGCCGGGGGCATCAGAAAGGGCATGCGAAAGCGGTTGCCTGAGGTCATCGGCGTGGCCACGTAGCCAGGGCTGAGGGTCACCACCTTGACGCCGCTGGAACGCAGTTCGACGCGCAGGCTTTCGAGCGAACGGACGAGCGCTGCCTTGCTGGCGCAATAGGCCGCGTGGCCGGGCAGGCCGCGCACCCCGGCAACGCTGGCGATGCCCACCAGGGCGCCGCTGCCGCGCGCCTGCATCGGGGCGATGTAGGGGGCCAGCGTGGCCAGCGCGGCTTTCCAATTGACGTCCATGATGTGGGCCGCCACATCGAGATCGTCCGGGTGCGACAGGTCGACGCCGTGGCTGATGCCGGCGTTGGCAATGACCACCTGCGGGCATCCCCAGGTGCGCAGCAGCGCATGGGCTTCGGTGCGCAGGCGTTCGATGTCGAGGATGTCGGCGGCGATGAGGCGCACGCGACTGGCATCTGCCGG
The DNA here is from genome assembly GCA_021286835.1 of Thiomonas sp. GTDB lineage: Bacteria > Pseudomonadota > Gammaproteobacteria > Burkholderiales > Burkholderiaceae_C > Thiomonas. The sequence continues at coordinate 1,756 of JAJTBQ010000021.1, read as the reverse complement.
GTCGAGTCCGGCCTCGCGCACCACCTGCTCAAGGCGCTCGGCGCGGCGGGCGATCAACACCAGCCGCCAGCCGCGCGCGGCGTATGCCGCGGCCAGCGCGGCGCCAATGCCGCTCGACGCGCCGGTGAGCAGGACGATGGGTGCCGTCATGGCTTGGCCCCTTGCGCCGCCTGGCCCGGGACGATGACGGCCTTCACCCGTCCCTTCATGGACGAGGTGCCGGCAATGCCGTTGAAGTCCACCGTGTTGGCGGAGAACACGGTCTGGCCCTGCTGCACCACGGTCGGCCGGTTGGACTGGATGATCTGCTGATTGGGAAAGATGTTGAGGAACTCGCCGCGCACGATCAGCGGCGGCTGACCGTCCACGCCGCTGCGTTCCACCACGGCATCGCCGAGCAGTTGCACATTGCTGCCGTCCTTGTTGGACAGGCCGCGCAGCGCGCTGGCGGTGGTCACGATGCCCGCGGGGTTGACCGAGCGCAGCCGCGGCGCGGTGATGTCGAAGGTGTCGGTGTCGGGCCGGTGAACCATCTGCGTGCCGCGCAGTACCGCGCTGAGCTGGCCCTGGGTGTTGTAGCTGGCCGCCGAAAACTCGCGTAGCAGATAGTCGGGCAGGGCAGAGTGTGCCGCGCCGAGCTTGGGCCCTTGCTCGGAACGCGTCACCACCTGCGCCACCCACCAGCTGAACCCGGCTGCCAGGGCCAGCAAGAGGATGGGCGTCCAGGCGCTGAGACGAAGCCAGAGCTGGCGCGGATTCATGCGCATGGTGGGTGGCCCTTCAGCGGCTGCTGGACTGCACCGCGCCCGGTTCGGCCAGGGTGCCGGTAATGGGATCGGGGGACTGCCGTGGCGGCGTGTGCGGTTGGCCGTCGAGCGCATCTTGCAGCAAGGCGGCGTAGGCGCCGCGGGCCGTCAGCAGCAGATCGCAGATTTCGCGTACCGCGCCCAGCCCGGCCGGGGCCTGGGTGATGTGACGCACGCGGGCCAGCACCTCGGGATGGCTTTGCGGCGGCGCGGCGCTGAACCCCGCGCGCGCGATCAGGGCGAGATCGGGCCAGTCGTCGCCGATGATGGCCACTTGCGACCAGCTCAATTGGAGCTGGTCGAGCAGGCTTTGAGCGGCGGGCAGCTTGGCGCCGCTGCCCAGCACGCTGTGCCTCAGGCCGAGTTCGGCGATGCGGGCGCGCAAGGCTGGACTGTCGCGTCCGGAGATGATGACTGGCTCGACGCCGGCGCTCATCAGCAGCTTGAGACCGTGGCCGTCGAGGGTGGAAAAGCGCTTGAGCTCCTCGCCCTGGGCGCCATAGAGCAGATCGCCGGGCGTGAGCACGCCGTCGACATCGAGCAGCAGCAGGCGCGTGTCGAGAACGGCGAGGATGAGTTCGGGGTCGAAGGCGAGGCGGGGCGTGGCGTCCATGGCGGGAGCGGGCTCTCTGTCAGATGACCTTGGCGGCGAACAGGTCGTGCATGTTCAGCGCGCCGACGGGACGGCCCTGCGGATCGGCCACCAGCAACTGATTGATGCGGTATTGCTCCATGAGCTGCACGGCCTCGACCGCCAGCGCGTCCGGGCCGATGGTGCGCGGCTGCGGATGCATGGCCTGCCGCGCCTGCAGCGTGTTGAGATTGGCGCCCTTCTCGATGAGCCGCCGCAGATCACCGTCGGTGATGATGCCCGCCAGCACGCCCTGCGCATCGACCACGGCGGTCATGCCCAGGCCCTTGCGGGTGATTTCCATCAGCGCGGCGGTGAA
>JAJTBQ010000320.1 GCA_021286835.1 Thiomonas sp. | reverse complement strand
CGATGCACGTCGGCCACCATCGAGGCGATCCAGCGGGTGTTGAAATCGCGTTCGCGAGGGCCGGTCTTGCCGGCCTTGGCCTCGGCCACGTAACGCTGCACCGGCGGCTCCCAGAAGCGCTCGTTGCTGGTGTTGATCGCGAACTCGCTGGTGTCGGCCGGAATCTGCAGATGCGGATGGGTCAGGATGAAATTGCCGATCTCACGATCCAGCGTGAAGCCGTGCGTGCCCTTGCCCACGGTCAGCACCAGCATGGTGGACGGGCCATAGATGGCATAGCCCGCCGCCACTTGCTCGACGCCGGGACGCAGGTAATCGGCCACGGTCGGATCGCCGATCTTGGTGTGGCGCAGCACCGAGAAAATGGTGCCGACCGAGACGTTGACGTCGGTATTGGAGGAGCCGTCGAGCGGATCGAAGATGAGCAGATACGGCCCGCGCTCGAATTCCTTGGGCAGGGCGTAGGGGTCGTCCATCTCCTCGGAGGCCATGCCGGCCACCAGCCCGCCCCATTCGCACGCCTGAATCATCGCGTCGTTGGAGAGCACGTCGAGCTTCTTCTGCACTTCGCCCTGGACGTTCTGCGTGTCGAGCGCCCCCAGGAAGCCGCCGAGCGCCCCCTTGGAGGTCATGGCGGAGATGGCCTTGACCGCGGCGGTCACATCCACCAGCAAGGCGGCCAGATCGGCCTGATCATCGGTGCCGTGCAACTGCTCGATGAGGAATTTTGAGACGGTGGTGCGACCGGACTGCATGGTGTGGCTCCCAATGGTGAAGAGCCTCGGACAACAGGAGCGCCCTGCACGGGAAGCACAGGGACATCCGCTGGCGCGAGGCCTGATGACTTTTTGAAGCAACCTGCTGACCGCCGGCGAGTGCAAGTCACTTCAAAAAGCCCGCAGCCCCAAAACGGAGACTCGCATGAACAGACTTCATTGGCTGCGGCAAAAGCTCCTGAAGATGAACTTCGGAGCCCGTTCACAAACGGTGCGGCTGAAACAGGACGGGAGGCGTTTCCCATCACGAAGTTCCATCGCTTGTCGCGAATATAAGCGGCAGCTCGAATTAAGGTAAATTCACGATTTGTTGATGTTCAGATCAGGAATTTTGATGAAAAACACCACCATCCGTCAGCTCCGGGTCTTCAGCGCCGCTGCGCGGCACTTGCATTTTGGCAAAGCGGCCCAGGAAATGCACCTCACGCCGCCCGCCGTTTCCATGCAGATTAGAGAACTGGAATCGCAAGTGGGACTCCCCCTGTTCGAGCGTCAGGGCAAGTCCGTCAGCCTTACCCTGACGGGGGAATATCTGGTGGTCTACGCCCGCAAGGTTCTTGCGACGCTCAAGGATGCCGAGGACGCCATGGCGCGTCTGCGCGGCATCAAGGCTGGGCGGTTGACCATCGGCATGGTGAGCACGGCCCAGTATTTCGTGCCGCGCCTGCTCGCCCGGTTTCATGCCGAGTACCCGCATGTCGAAGTGCGGCTTTCGGTGGGTAATCGCGAACACTTGGTCAATCAGCTGCAGAACAGCGAACTCGATCTGGCCATCATGGGCCGGCCGCCGCGAGACGTGGCCACCCGCGCCGAACCCTTCGCCGCGCATCCCATGGGCATCATTGCGCCCCCCAACCACCCGCTCTCAACCGGTGGACCGCACTCGGCTTCCTTGCTGACGCAGTTCAACTTCATCATCCGCGAACCCGGATCAGGCACGCGGGCGACCTTCGAGGAATACCTGAACCAGCATCAGATGGAACTGCCGATGTTCACCGAGATGCAGAGCAACGAGACCATCAAGCAGGCGGTGATGGCCAATATGGGCATCAGTTTTCTGTCCCTGCACACCATCGATCTGGAACTGCGCAACAACCTGCTGACCATCCCTTCGATCGAAGGGATGCCCTTGCTGCGACGCTGGTACGCGGTGAACAGCCTGGCCAAGCTGCTCTCCCCCGGGGCGGAGACGTTTCGCTATTTCATTCTGGAGCATGGCGAGTCGTTTCTCGCCGAGACCTTTGGCAGCGCCATCTGGCCGTCCGGCCATGAACTGGCCCGCGCCGCGCTGGCGCATTGACCGGGGTCAGCAGCCCCCCAGGGCGCGCATCAGCGCGGCCAGAGGCGCAGTATCCGCGCGCAGCACGCGCGGCCCCAGACTCACCGCGCGAAACCCGGCGCGCTGCAACAGCGCGGTTTCGTCGTCGTCCAGACCGCCCTCCGGCCCGGAGACCATCCATGCGCTTTCGCCGCGAGTCAAGGGCTGCAGGGGTACCGTCGCGACCGGACTCAACAGGCAGCGATGCGAGACGGCGCTGTCGCCGTCCAGTTGCCCGAGCCAGTCAGGCAGCGACGCCACGGGGGCCACCTCGGGCACGCGATTGCGCCCGCACTGTTCGCTGGCCGCAATGGCCACGCCCTGCCAGTGCGCCACCCGACGCTCGGCGCGTTCGCCCTGCAAGCGCAGCACGCTGCGCCGGGTCAG
>JAJTBQ010000319.1 GCA_021286835.1 Thiomonas sp. | reverse complement strand
CTTCATGCCATGTTGCATCTTTCCATTCGTTTTCGCCAAAGCCGGTCCGGCGCCGGTCTGTGGGCTCTGGGCCTTGTCCTGGCTCTGGGCGGCATGACGGCGGCCTGGGCGGCCCCGGCCACGGAAAGCCCGGCCAGTATCCGCGCCGCGGTGGAGGCTTTCGTGCGCGCGGGTCTGCCCGCGAGCGGCGAGAAGGTGCAGGTCGACGTCCAGGGGCCCGCACCCGGACTGCGCTTTCCGCAGTGCGCCGAGCTGCGTGCGGCGTACTTCGGCAATCCCAATCCCTACGGGGCGCAGACGGTGGAAGTGCGCTGCGCTGCGCCGACGGTGTGGTCGCTCTACCTGCCGGTCCGCGTCGACCGGCCGCAGGGCGTCGTGGTCGTGGCGCGTGCCTTGCAGGCCGGGCATGTGCTGACGGCGACCGATCTCACCACGGTCCAGCGTGACGCCACGCATCTTCCCCCGGGCGCGGTGAACGACGCCCAGGCGCTGGTTGGACAGGTGCTGCGCTACAGCGTGGCGGCTGGCCAGCCGCTGGTGCAAAGCATGCTCACCGGCCCGCAACTCGTCCACTACGGCCAGTCGGTCAGCCTTGTCGCCCAGGGGATGGGCGTGCGGCTGGTGGCGCTCGGCCAGGCCATGGCCGATGGCCGGGTGGGGCAGTCGGTGCTGGTGCGCAATGTGCAATCGGGCCGCGTGGTCAGCGGGGTCGTGGACGCGCAAGGGCAGGTGGTGGTGCCGCTGCAGTAAGACGAGGACAAGGGCCCTGTGTCAAAAAACCGTCTCCCTCGGGTTCCTGGCTAGGAATGAAGTCTATTGCTCTTGAAATAGGTTGCTATTTAGGCGATCAAGAGCTCAATCAGTGTCAAAAAATAGCCTAAACGGGTGGCACCGCGTTTGCTATGCAGGGATCAACCCTTGTCGGAGATCCCCATGCGTGCCCTTGCCCTGTTGCCCACTGCCCCATCGCATTCGCCGCTTGCGCCGCCGTTGAGCCTGTTCGAAGCGGGGCGGTTTGAGGCGAGTGCCTCCGGGCTTCAGAGCGCCTTCTCCGCCGAGACCTCGGCCTTGCGCCTGGGACGCCAGATCTACGCCGCCTGGCTGCAGCGCTGTCTGCGACTGGGCGCCTATCGCAGGAATCCCGGCGCGGTGGCGGCGCTGCCACGCGCGGCGATCGAACACCAGCTCGATCTGGCCATCGACGCCTGCGGTCCCGATGCCGCCGATCTGCCGCCCTTGCGCGAAGCGCAGCAGCAGCGCCTGGACGAACTCTGCCTGCTGATCAGCGTCCTGGCCGCCACGGACAAACAGCAGGTGCGCGCCATGCAGACCTGGGACCGCCTCATCGACCTCGGTCTGGACGTGCTGCAGGGTTTCGCCGATCTGGAGGTGGCGCTGGCCGCCCAGCGCGCGGCGCAGGATCCGCTCACCGGCCTGCCGGGCCGGGCGGCGCTGCAACAGCGTCTGCAGGGCGAGCAGTCTCTGGTCTTGCGCCAGGGCCGCATGTGCGCGGTCGTGATGCTCGATGTCGATCACTTCAAGCGCGTCAACGACCAGCACGGCCACCAGACCGGCGACCGCGTACTCACGGCGCTGGCCCGTCTGATGCGCGGCGCCCTGCGTCCCTACGACGGGGTCTATCGCTATGGCGGCGAGGAGTTCGTGCTCGTGCTGCCCGGCGCCACGGCGGCGCAGGCGGTGGGCATCGTCGATCGCATGCGGCAGGCCATTGCGGAGCGCCCCCTGGTGCAGACCCAGACCGGCGGACTGCACATCAGCATCTCCGCCGGCGTGGCGGCGCTGACCGAGCGCACGATCGCACAGACCCTGCGCTGTGCCGACCTGGCGCTCTACCACGCCAAGGCCGAAGGGCGCGATCAGGTTCATGTCGAACGCGGGACCTGCCGATGAAACCCGCCGCTTGCGTCCCGCGGGTCGCCGTAACCGACTCCCAGGCACGGCGTGGCCCTGTCGACTGAGGCGGCTTGAACGCATCCACCATGACCGCGACGTCTCCCGGCCCCCGACCGCCCAGCAGCCTGCGCCTGGCCAGCGCGCAGGAACTGCAGGCGGCATTCCGCGTGGATGCGGAGGAGTTTCTGCGCCTGTTCGTGGCGGGATTGCAAGCCCAGGCCACGCGCGAGGACACCCTGCAAGCCCTGGGCAATGCCGCCGAAGCGCTGCGGGGCATCCGTATCGGCGCCGATTTCCTGCAGCTCGAAGCCGTCAGCGCGCTATGCCGGCGCGGCGAGCAGGACCTGCTGCAGCAACTGCCTTCGATGGCTGCGGGCGCCGCCTTGCAGTGGGTAGAACTGCAGGCCGTGATTGACGGTTTGCGCCGCCATCTATCGGGTTCCGAGGAGGCGATAGCGCTGCCTGAGTCGGCAGCCCCGGAACCCTTGACGGTCGATGCGGCGCGTGAGCCAGAGCCAGAGCCAGAGCCAGAGCCAGAGCCAGAGCCAGAGCCAGAGCCAGAGCCAG
>JAJTBQ010000318.1 GCA_021286835.1 Thiomonas sp. | reverse complement strand
CGCGCTGCGGGATGAGCGCTTGGGAGCGGCCCGGCGCGCTCATGGCGCCGCCCCCGTCACGCTCAACTCATCGCCCTGCGCCACGCAGGCCAGCCCGGCGGGCGCGCAGCGGGCCGCTGCCTGTGCGGCCGCGTCGCCCGGCAGGCTTAGCTGCAACTGACCCGGGCTGAATTTCAAGGCCGTGGGAACGACCCCAGGCGGCACGACGCCGATGGCGCGGCCCATGAGCACGTCGAGGTCGCCGTCCCCCGGGCGGCCGGTGCGCAGGCGCGCGTCGTTGAGCGCGCGCTGCACCTGCAGCTTCGCATCGAGGATGGCGGGCACGCCGGGCAACGCTTCGGCAGCGGTGACATCGAGTTTTTGCCGCAAGGCTTGCTCCTGCCGCGAGAGCTTGAACGCCACCGCGTTCATGCCCACCAATTGCACCGCGACGAGCAGCCCCGCCAGGGCGCCGACGCGCCGCCAGGCCGGCGTGGCGAGTTGTTCTCTCACCCCCGCCCAGCCGCGCGAGAGTGCATGCTTGGGCGCAAGGTCGAACTGCCGCAGGTTCCACGGCGACTGTGCGGCACGCGCCATCCAGCCCGCGTCGTTGAGGGTGGCCGGGGTGAGTTCGGGCGGCAGATCGAGCCAGCCCAGTTGCGGCTGGGCCTGGTCCTGCACCCAGAGATGCTCGGGCGTGACGGGCAAAGGCAAGGCCTGGGGCGCGGCGGCATCGGCCGCGAGGATGAGCGGTAGCCAGGCGGCTTCGCCCTGCAGATCGCGCCACAGCAGTCGCGGCCCTTGCTCGGAGGTCTGCAGCAGGGCGTCGCCCGGGGCCAGCAGGGCCGCCTCGGGAACGATCTGCTCGGGCTCCTGCCCGGCCTGGGCCAGATCGGCAATCACCTGCTGCAAGGCGGTCTTCTGCACCGCGCATGCGAGCGACACGGCACCGTCCTCGCTGAGCGGGCCGACGGCCAGATGGAGCTGTCCGGCGTCCTGCAGCAGCCGGTCTTCGAGGGCGCCGCTCAGGGCGGCCTGCAAGCGGGCTGGGGTCATGGCCGGAAGGGTGACGGCCATGACCGAGGCGTCGAGCGCGTCGACCACGGCGATCACCCGCGCCCCGCGCGGCAGCAAGGCGACCTGTTCGCGGCCGACGGATTGCAGCTTGCCGTTGGCGCTCAGCAGCGCATACTCCAGCTCCGGCAACGGGTGCGCGGAAGCCAGAGGCGGCAGTCGAAGGACCAGGGTTTGCATGGTGGCGGCGATTGTAGAGACGCTTTGTTGCAATGAAGGTACTGGAAAAACACCAAGTTGCAACACATTCTTGAAACGGGTTCGTCCTGGGAGGCCGTCGGGCTCGTCAGTTTGCGCCCTGTCCACTGTCCGGTGCAGCCGCCAACCAGGGGGGCACGCGCTGGATGCGCACCACCTGCGAGAACACGCCGGCGCGCTGGATCAGCGCGCGCTCGGCATACTCCAGCTTGTCGATGCGCACCCGGGCGATGGCTTCAAAGTAACCGGTCGCCACGCTGACCAGTTGCGGGTTGACGGTCGTGCCCTGCGGCAGCGCCGAGGTGATATCGCCCAGATTGCGGAAGTAGGCGCGCTTGCGAGCCTCGACGAGCGCCTGCGCGGCGTCGGCATCCACCCCGAGCACGGCGGCCAGAACCATGGGGCTGGCGGTATTGGCATTGACCGGGGTGGCCTGCGGCAGCAGGGTGACGACGGGGGCGAGTCTGGGCAGGGCGTCGGCCACGGTGGTGCCCAGGCGTGCCAGATCCTGCAGTTGCTGCAAGGGAAGTGGCGAATTTGCAACATTGCTCTGGCTTGCGGCGCCGACGGGGTTGCTGGCCGCGACCCCGTTGGCGATGTCCGTCGCCACGCCAGACGGCAGTTGCAGCGCGGCGCACAGGCGCTGGAAGGCCAGCAGAGCCTGCGGATCGACGGTTCCTGCCGGCGCCAGATCGCGCAGATTGAAGCGGCTTTGCGCGTCTTCGATGCGCCCTTCGAGCCAGGCGTCGGGCAGGCCGGCGCTGTCCTGACCGCGCGCGGCCAGAAACGTCGACAGCCGCGCTTCGGCCAGCGGCACCGACCAGGGCTCGCCGAGGTAGTCGGCCGTGGAGGTGTTGGCGTCTTCGCGCAGAATCAGCCGCGCCCAGTCGATCGAGCCACGCAGAATCCAGCGCGCCTGGGTTTGTTCGCGCGCGGTCTGTTCGCGCGCAATGGCGCTCCACTGCCCCCAGAACATCCCCGAGACCATCACGGCGGCCAGGGCGGCGATCAGCATGGCGGTGATGAGGGCGGCGCCCCGCTGGCGCCCGTCGCGCAGCGCCACCGGTTGCGGGCGAGTCGGCGGCGGGTTCATTCGTGATCGTCCAGCAGGAAGTCGCGCTGCAGTTCGCCGGTGAGCGGCGGTTCGGTCAACTGCAGCCGCAGCCGCACCGCGGCCGGGGTGACGGCATTGGACGCCAGGGTGATGATGGTGGTCGCGGCGGCGCTGGCCGAGGC
>JAJTBQ010000317.1 GCA_021286835.1 Thiomonas sp. | reverse complement strand
CGCCGAAAATCTCCCCAGATATGCTCTGTGGAGTATGAAAAGCCAATATACCCACGAGAGTATTGGAAAAAATCGCCCTTGAAGTGCCTTCGGGAGAACGGGTGGGTTCATCAGAGGTTTGCAGCCGCCAATGCTTGTGCGGCCTGTCATCACGAGGCGGGGTCAAGCGGTAGGGTCAAGCCGTGGGCGGCACGTAGCCTTGCGGCATTTCCGCGCCTTCGCCGAAGAAGTACTTCTCCATTTGCCTCGCCAGATACTGCCGAGCGCGCGCGTCGGCGAGGTTGAGGCGGTTTTCATTGACCAGCATGGTCTGGTGCTTGAGCCAGGCCGCCCAGGCTTCTTTGGAAACGTTGTTGTAGATGCGCGCGCCGAGTTCGCCGGGGTAGGGGGCGAAGTCGAGACCTTCGGCCTCGCGGCCGAGTTTGATGCATTGAATCATGCGTGCCATGTGAATTCCTTGGGGAGTGGTGGGTCCGGTCGCGGCCGGGGAAGGGAAAGACGATCTTTGCCGTCAGGTGAGATGCTTGACCAGCACCCGCGAGCGGCGCTGGTCGTCGTAGCGCAGGCGACGGTCGGGTGGCAGCCATTCACGCTCAACGAGCACGAAGCCGCGCTTGATGAACCAGTGCATGGTGCGGGTGGTGAGCACGAAAATGCTTTGCAGCCCTTGTGCGCGCGCGCGCTGTTCGATGTGCTTGAGAATGCGCTCGCCGTCGCCCTGGCCCTGGGCGGATGGGTGGACGGTGAGTGCGGCCATTTCGCCGGTTTTCTGTTCCGGGTAGGGGTAGAGCGCGGCGCAGCCGAAGATGATGCCGTCGTGCTCCAGCACGGTGTAATTGCTGATGTCGCGTTCGATCTCGGTGCGGCTGCGCTTGACCAGCACGCCCTGGGTCTCCAGCGGTTCGATGAGATGCAGGATGCCGCCCACGTCGTCAGCCGAGGCCTGGCGCAGGTGTTCGAGGTGTTCGTCGGCAATCATGGTGCCCACGCCGTCGTGGGTGAAGAGTTCGAGAAGCAGCGAGCCGTCGAGCGAGAAAGGCACGATGTGCGCACGCGCCACACCTCCTCTCACCGCCCTGACGGCATGGCGCAGATAGAACGCGGTGTCGGTGGGTTGTTGAGGGTCGGGCAGGCGCGACAGCAGGCTTTCGGCCTGCGCCACCGTGAGTTCGGGGATGAGGTTGTGGGCTTCGTCGATCACCCCGGACACCTCGGTGATCATCAGCAGCTTTTCCGCCTTGATGGCGGCGCCCACGCTGCTGGCCACGTCTTCCATGCTGAGGTTGAAGGCCTCGCCCGTGGGCGAGTAGCCAAAGGGCGACATGAGCACGACGGCGCCGTATTCCAGCGCGCGCTGAATGGTCGGCGCATCGACCTTGCGCACCAGGCCGGTGTGCTGGAAATCGAGACCGTCGATCACCCCCACGGGGCGGGCGATGATGAAATTGCCGGAGACCACCCGCACCGTGGCGCCGGCCATCGGCGTGTTGGGCAGGCCTTGCGAAAACGTCGCCTCGATCTCGAAGCGCAACTGCCCCGCGGCTTCCTGCGCGGCGTCGAGCGCCACTTCGTCGGTCACGCGCATGCCATGCGAGTAGCGCGAGCCCACGCCCTTTTCGCGCAGCTGCGCCTCGACCTGCGGGCGGAAGCCATGCACGAGCACGATGCGCACGCCCATGGCTGTGAGCAGGGCGACATCCTGCACCAGGGCGTTGAGTCGTCCGGCCGCGATCAATTCGCCGGCGATGGCGACCACAAAAGTCTTGCCGCGATGGGCATGGATGTAGGGTGCGACGGAACGCAGCCAATCGACGAACTGTTCTTGCTGGGCGATCATGCCGCGATTATCCGAGAATGACGGGTTGTTTTCCGCATTCCTTGTCTTCCATGTCTGAACAGACCGCTTCCCGCCCGCCTCGGCCAAGCCGGCCAAATCGGCCCGCCGCCGCCCGCGCGCCTGGGCTTGCCACGCCGGTGGGCGAAGTGCGGTTTCCACAGGAACTGCCGGTCTCCCAGCGGCGCGAAGCCATTGCGCAGGCCATGCGCGAGCATCAGGTGGTCATCGTCTGCGGCGAAACCGGGTCGGGCAAGACCACGCAGTTGCCCAAGATCGCACTGTCGATCGGGCGGGGGCTTGGCGCTGGAGGCAAGGGACTGATCGGCCACACCCAGCCGCGGCGGCTGGCGGCCACCAGCATTGCCAAACGCGTGGCCCAGGAGCTGGACAGCGAGCTGGGCGCCATTGCGGGCTACAAGGTGCGCTTCAACGACCGGCTGCAGCCAGGGGCCTCGATCAAGCTGATGACCGACGGCATCTTGCTGGCGGAAACCCAGACCGATCCCCTGCTGCGCGCCTACGACACCCTGATCATCGACGAAGCGCACGAGCGCAGCCTGAACATCGACGTGCTGCTGGGCTACCTCAAGCAGTTGCTGCCGCGCAGGCCCGATCTGAAGATCGTCGTGACCTCGGCGACCATCGATGCGCAGCGCTTTGCGGAGCATTTCGC
>JAJTBQ010000020.1 GCA_021286835.1 Thiomonas sp. | reverse complement strand
GTCGGTCTGGGCTCGGGAGTCATCGTCAGCCCGGATGGCTACATCCTGACGAACAACCACGTCGTCGAGGGGGCAGACCAGATCGAGGTCACCCTGGCTGATGGGCGCGAAGCCAAGGCCACTCTGGTCGGACGGGACCCGGACACCGATCTGGCGGTGCTCCGCATCCAGCTCACCGATCTGCCCGTCATCACCTTCGGCAACGATACCAACGCCCACGTCGGGGATGTGGTGCTGGCCATCGGCTACCCCTTCGGCGTCGGCCAGACCGTGACCCAGGGCATCATCAGCGCGCTCGGTCGCACGCAGTTGGGCATCAACACGTTCGAGAATTTCATCCAGACCGATGCCGCCATCAACCCCGGCAATTCCGGCGGGGCTCTGGTGGATGCCAACGGCAACCTCATCGGCGTCAATACGGCGATCTTCTCGCGCAGCGGAGGCTCGCTGGGCATCGGCTTTGCCGTTCCCGTGTCCACCGCTCGCAATGTGATGCAACAGCTCATCGGGACCGGACAGGTGGTGCGGGGATGGATCGGTGTCGAGCCGCAGGACGTGACCGACCATCTCGCCCGAGCCCTGAATCTTCCTCACCCCGAGGGCGTGGTCATCGTCGGCGTGCTGCGCAAGGGGCCGGCCGATGCGGCCGGCGTGCGGCCCGGCGATGTGGTGCTCGACGTGAATGGCAAGCTGGTGGGCAATACCGGCCAGCTGCTCAACGCGGTGGCCGCCCTCAAACCGGGCAGCGACGCGGCCATTCAAGTGCTGCGCGACGGCAAGTCCACCACGCTGCATGTACGCATCGGCACCCGCCCCCAGAACATCAGCCAGAATCAGCCGACCGAGGACAGCGAAGGCGTGTTGCCCTGAACTGCCCCTGCTGCGGGCAGTCGCTTCAGGACACGGGCGACTGCGCGTCCTTCTCGTCTTCGGAGGGCGGTGCCGAATACTTCACCAGATACTTCGCCGCCAGAATGCCGACCTCGAACAGCAGAATCATCGACAGTGCCAGCGAAGTCTGCGACACCACATCAGGCGGCGTGACGATGGCGGCCACGATGAACGCCACCACGATGAAGTAGCTGCGCCACGATTTGAGCTGCTCGACCGTCACCAGCCCGAAGCGCACCAGCACCATCAACACCACGGGCACCTCAAAGGCAGTGCCGAAGGCCATGAACATGGTCAGCATGAAGCTCAGGTAGGCCTCGATGTCCGGAGCCGCGGTGATGACCTTGGGCGCAAAGCCCTGGATGAAGGTGAACAGCCGCCCGAAAACGAAGAAATAACAGAACGCGACGCCCATGTAGAACAGCACCGTGCTGCTGACGATCAGCGGCATGACCAGACGCTTTTCGTGGGTGTACAGACCGGGCGCCACGAAGGCCCACACCTGGTACAGCACGGCGGGCAAGGCGATCATGAACGCCACCAGCAGCGTGACCTTGATCGGCACCACGAACGGCGAAATCACGCCAATGGCGATCATCGTCGAGCCCTTGGGCAGGTGGGCGATGAGCGGGTGGGACAGCAGATCGAACAGCCCAGAAGGGCCGGGATAGATCGACAGCACGATGAACACCACGCCGATGGCCGCGATCGCCCGGATGAGGCGGTTGCGCAATTCGATCAGGTGAGAGATGAACGGCTGTTCGGCCTCCGGGCTGTCCGGTGTCACGGTTTTCTTGGGGTCAGACACGGGCGATGCACTCGTTTGCGAAGAAGAGATGAAGCAGGAGGTGGGAACGCCGCATCATGCGGCATCAGCTCTTGACGCGGTAACGCGCCATGCGCGCGGCGCCCGACAGCGCCTGAGTGCGTACCCGGGCCTGGCGTCTGTACCACTGCGGAACGGCATTGCCCGAGAGCTTCTTGCGCTTCTTGGTCGGATAGTCCGGGCTGGGCAGCGCCGGGGACGAAAAGCCGTCAGCCATGGACGGCTCGGTCTCGCCGCTCAACCCTGCGGTGGCCTCTTTCCAGGCGTCATCAAAGCTGCCCTGCACTTCGGCGACGTTGTCGGCCACGGACTTCTTCATGTCCTGCGCCGCGGTTTCGAGCGAGGACTTCACATTGCGCAGTTCTTCCAGATCCATCTGCCGATTGACTTCGGCCTTCACGTCGGCGAGGTAACGTTGCGCGCGCCCCAGCAGATTGCCTGCCGTGCGGGCCACACGCGGCAGCTTTTCAGGCCCGAGCACGACGAGCGCGACCACGCCGATCAAGCCGATTTCGGACATTCCGATATCAAACATGGGCGATCAGGGAAGGAGTAACGACAAGCGAGGCAAGGCTGCGATCCGAAGCGACCGGCCAACGACGGCGGGAACAAAAAACCGGCATTGCTGCCGGCCCGCAACGTCGCATGGCGTTCAGGAAGACGACTTCTCTTTGGCCTGCACGTCGATGGCTTCCTTCTTCGCGCTGGTCTCGGCCGTCAGTTGCTTGTCGGCTTCCGCGGCCTTGTCGTCGGCGCTGGCATCGCGCATCCCGTCTTTGAAACCCTTGACCGCGGAGCCCAGGTCGGAGCCCATGTTCTTCAGTTTCTTGGTGCCAAACACCATCATCACAATCACCAGCACGATCAGCCAGTGCCAAATGCTAAATGAGCCCATGATCTACTCCTTCACCACAAAATTTAAGGGGCCTGTTTTTTCCACGGACGGGGACCGCCCATGACGTGCAAGTGCAGGTGGAACACTTCCTGACCGCCATTCTGGCCGGTATTGATGACGGTGCGAAACCCGTCATCACAACCTTGTTCACGCGCCAGTCTGGGTACAAGCTGCAACATTTTACCGAGTATGGCGGCGTGCTCAGTACCCACATCGAACAAAGACGATAGATGTTGTCGGGGAATGATCAGGAAATGGACCGGCGCCGCGGGGTGAATGTCGTGAAACGCAAGGACATCCTCATCCTGATAGAGGATCTTCGCGGGCACCTGGCCGGCGGCGATCTTGCAGAAAATGCAATCGGAATCCGTCATGACGTAGAGGAATGGAAATCAGAGGGAGGGATGAACCTGCTTGCGTTCAGTGAGCTTGAGCCAGCCCTTGACCACGCGGTAGATGGTCCAGATGTAAACGATGCCCAGCACCACGAACCCCAGGCCGAACACCCAGATCAGCCCGAAGCCGATCACCGACCAGAACAGACCCCACCAGAAGGTACGGATCTGCCAGCGCAGGTGATTCTCCAGCCAGGTGCCCCGCGCATCGTTCAGTTTGACGTAGTCGATGATCACGCCGACGATGGCGGTGATGCCCCAGAAAAAACTCAGCGCCTGCAGCACATAGACGGCGAACGCGATGGTCTTGAGACCATCGATGTCCGGCGGGCTGGGCTGTTCGACGATGGGGCGGTAGTCTTCCATGATCGGCGACTCAGGCGCTCGTGGGCCGCGCAGCAAACTCGGCCAGGCCGGAGCGGCCTTCGCGGCGTTCAAGTTCGGCCAGGACCTGCTGCGGCGTCAGTCCATGCTGAGCCAGGGCGATCAGGCTGTGAAACCATAGATCGGCCGTCTCGTACAGAATCTTGTCAGGGGCTCCGTCCTTGGCGGCCATGACGAGTTCGGTGGCTTCTTCGCCGATTTTTTTCAGGATGGCATCCTCGCCCTTGTGAAACAAACGGGCCACGTAGGACACGCTCGGGTCCGCATGCTTGCGGCTGGCGATGGTGGCGTAGAGGCGCTCAAGCGCAGCGCCGGAGTCGGCCGCCTCAGCCGAGCCTTTTGGCGTAGGCGCGTGCGCCTGGCGATAGATCTGCGCCGGATCTTTCAACACCGGATCGGCCTCGACCCAATGATCCTGCTCGAGGCTGCTGAAAAAACAGGACTCGCGCCCTGTGTGACAGGCAATGCCGCCCGCCTGCTCGACTTGAAGCAGCACCACATCGCCGTCGCAATCGAGACGGATGTCACGCACGGTCTGCACATGGCCGGACTCTTCGCCCTTGTGCCACAACTTGTGTCTCGAACGCGACCAATACACCGCCTCTCCGCGCAGATGCGTCTGCTCCAGCGCCTCGCGGTTCATCCAGGCGAACATGAGGACGCGTCCGGTTTGCGCGTCTTGGGCGATGGCCGGGACGAGTCCGCGAGCATCCCATTTGACTTGATCGAGCCAGTTCATGGTCTGAAGTTTAGTGCGCGCAGACGGCGCGGCACGCGCCCTTCGGGCGAGCAAGGCGCGCAACACGCTCAAGAGGACCAGTCGGGCCGCATGGCGATGCCGCGAGACGCCAGATGCTGCTTGGCCTGCCCCACGGTGTACTCGCCATAGTGAAAGATGCTGGCGGCCAGCACGGCGTCGGCGTGCCCTTCCAGGAATCCCGCGGCCAGATGATCGAGGTTGCCGACGCCGCCCGAAGCGATGACGGGCACGCTCACCGCGTCCGACACGGCCCGGGTGAGCGCCAGATCGAAACCCGCCTTGGTGCCGTCGCGGTCCATGCTGGTGAGCAGGATTTCACCGGCGCCGGCGTTCGTCATGCGCACGGCCCATGCCACCGCATCCAACCCCGTGGCCTTGCGGCCGCCGTGGGTATAGACCTCCCAGCCTTCGCCGTCGGCACGCCGCTTGGCGTCAATGGCCACGACGATGCACTGCGCGCCGTACTTGGCCGAGGCATCGGCGATCACCTGGGGATTGGCCACGGCGGCGGAGTTGAAACTGACCTTGTCGGCACCGGCATTGAGCAGGCGCCGAACGTCTTCGACGGTGCGCACGCCCCCACCCACAGTCAGGGGAATGAAGACCTGCGACGCCACGGCCTCGATCTGATGCAGCAGCAGATCGCGCGCGTCACTGGTGGCGGTGATGTCGAGAAAGGTGAGTTCGTCAGCGCCCTGGCCGTTGTAGCGGGCTGCGATCTCCACCGGATCGCCTGCATCTCGCAGGCCGACGAAGTTGACGCCCTTGACCACACGGCCACCGTTCACGTCGAGGCAGGGAATGATGCGCTTGAACAGCATGGGCGGTGTGCGATGGAGTGGGATGGAGGGCGATGCGGCGTGGACGCTCAGCGGCTGGTGACGAAGCGCTGGGCGGCCGCGAAATCGAGTGCGCCGGTATAGATGGACCGGCCGCAGATCACGCCTTCCACGCCGCTGCTCTCCACGGCGCAGAGTTTCTCGATGTCGGCCATGCCCGACAGGCCGCCGGAGGCGATGACCGGCACATCGAGGGCTTCCGCCAGACGCACCGTCGCCTCAATATTGATGCCGGTGAGCATGCCGTCGCGGCCGATATCGGTGTAGATCACGCCTTCGACGCCGTAGTCCTGGAACTTGCGCGCCAGATCGGCCACCTCGTGGCCGGTGAGCTTGCTCCAGCCATCGGTGGCGACCTTGCCGTCGCGGGCATCGAGGCCCACGATGATGTGTCCGCCAAAGGCGCTGCAGGCATCGCGAAGGAAGCCAGGGTTCTTCACGGCGGCCGTGCCGATGATGACAAAACTCAGACCCTGATCGAGGTAGGCCTCGATGGTGTCGAGATCGCGAATGCCGCCACCGAGTTGCACCGGAATTTCATCCCCCACTTCGTCGAGGATGGCCGAGATGGCTTCGGCGTTGCGCGGTTTGCCCGCGAACGCGCCGTTGAGATCCACCAGATGCAGGCGCTGGGCGCCCTGATCGATCCAGTGCCTGGCCATGGCGGCGGGATCTTTGGAGAACACCGTGGCGCCTTGCATTTCACCTTGTTCGAGGCGAACGCACTGGCCGTCCTTGAGGTCGATTGCCGGAATGAGCAGCATGATGTCAGGGCAGAGGAAAGAAAGTCAGAACACGGGGATCGAAACGGGAAACACCAGGTCCATGGGTACGCTCACGGCGACCAGTGCAGGAAATTGCGATAGAGCATCAGTCCGGCCTCCGCGCTTTTCTCGGGGTGGAACTGCGTGGCGAATAGGTTGTCACGCGCCACGGCGCTGGCGAACCTCACGCCGTACTCGGTTTCACCGGCGCTGTGGCCGCCGTGTTGCGGGGCGGCGTAGTAACTGTGGACGAAGTAAAAAGCCGCACCATCGGGAACCCGTGCCCAAAGCGGATGCACGGCGCCGCGCGCGTCGCGCCCCTGCCAGACGGCGTTCCAGCCCATATGCGGCACCTTGTACCGGCTGCCATCGGGCTGGGACTGGCCTTCGAGCGCAAAGCGCCGCACCTGGCCGGGAATGAGGCCGAGTCCGTCGACATGACCTTCGGTGCTGTGGTCGAGCAGCATCTGCATGCCCACGCAGACGCCGAACAACGGCTTGCGGGCGGCGGCCTCCAGCACCGCCTCCTGCAGACCCGATTCGCGCAGTTCGCGCATGCAATCGGGCATGGCGCCCTGGCCTGGCAGCACCACGCGGTCCGCGGCGCGCACCTCGGCTGGGTCGGACGTCACGATCACGTCGAAAGGGGTATCGGCAGCCACATGCGCGACCGCCTGCGACACCGAGCGCAGATTGCCCATGCCATAGTCCACAACGGCAACGCGTTTCATCGATTCAGAATTGGAGACGGTCGATTGGTCAGAGGGCAGACGCGCCGGCCTTTGGCGGGCCGCGACGTCAATTTACAGCGAACCTTTGGTCGAGGGAATCACCTCGCCCATGCGGGGATCGCGCTCGGCGGCCGCACGCAGGGCGCGCCCGAAGGCCTTGAAGACGGTTTCGCACTGGTGGTGGGCGTTGTCGCCGCGCAGATTGTCGACATGCACGGTGATGGCGGCATGATTGACCAGCCCCTGAAAAAACTCGCGAGTCAGATCGACGTCGAACTCGCCGATCATGGCGCGGGTGAACGGCACCTGCCATTCCAGACCGGGCCGGCCCGAAAAATCGATGACCACCCGGCTCAGCGCCTCGTCGAGCGGCACGTAGGCATGGCCGTAGCGGCGGATGCCCTTCTTGTCGCCGATGGCCCGCGCCAGCGCCTGGCCCAGCGTGATGCCGACATCTTCCACCGTGTGATGCGCGTCGATATGCAGATCGCCCTTGGCCTGGATGTCGAGGTCGATCAGCCCGTGCCGGGCGATCTGGTCGAGCATGTGATCAAAGAAACCAACGCCCGTGGACAGTTTGGAGACGCCCGTGCCATCGAGGTTGATGGAGACAGTGATCTGCGTCTCGGCGGTGTGGCGGGAAACCTGGGCAGTGCGCATGGGGAAGTGGCGTGAAAACGGCGGTCGACAGGCGCAATCGTAACGTCAGCGGGGCGCGGGCGTCTGTTCGGCGATGGTGTCGTAAGCCCTCAGCAAGGCCTCGCACTGCTGCGGGGTGCCAACGGTGATGCGCAGGAAGTCGGCAATGCGCTGCGGGCGCGCGAACTGCCGCACGAGAATGCGGTGCTCTCGCAGCTGCGCCGCCAGGCGTGCACCCTCGTGTGCGGGGTGGCGCGCGAACACGAAATTCGCTTGTGAGGGCAGCACGTCGAAACCGCGCTCGCGCAGGCCTTTGCTCAGCGCGTCGCGGCTGGACTGAATGCGTGCGCAGGTCTGCGCCAGCCACGCGGCATCCATCATGGCGGCCGTGGCGCCGGCGAGCGCCAGGCGGTCGAGCGGGTAGGAGTTGAAGCTGTCCTTCACCCGAGTGAGTGCATCGATCAGATCGGGGTGGCCCAGCGCATAGCCCACGCGCAACCCGGCCAGCGCCCAGGCCTTGGACAGCGTACGGATCACCAGCAATTGCGGATGGCGATCGATCAGCGTCGCAGCGGTCTGCGCACCAAAGTCGACATAGGCCTCATCGACCACCACCACGGCATCGCGATTGCCCGCCAGCAGGCGCTCGATTTCGGACAGGGGCAGCGCCATGCCTGTCGGGGCATTCGGATTGGGAAAGATGATGCCCCCGTTCGGGCCGGCCTGCAGATAGTCATCGACCGCAATCGAGAAATCGGCGCGCAGCGCCAGCTCGCGGGTCTCGATGCCATACAGGCGGGCGTAGACGGGATAGAAGCTGTACGAAATGTCGGGGTGCAGCAGCGGCGCCGGATGCCGCAGCAGCGCCATGAAGGCATGGGCCAGCACCTCGTCCGATCCGTTGCCGACGAAGACCTGCTCGGACTTCAGCCCGTGATGCTGTGCGATCGCAGCCTTGAGCCCTGCGGCCTGCGGATCCGGATAGAGGCGCAAATCGCCCGTGGTCTGAGCGGCGATGGCCTGCAGCACCTTGTCGCTGGGCGGATAGGGGCATTCATTGGTGTTGAGCTTGATCAGCCCTTCGATGCGCGGCTGTTCGCCGGGCACATAAGGGGTCAGACCGTGAACGACTTCGCTCCAGAATCGGCTCATACGATGTTCGTTTCAGCGTCAGCGCAGCCGCATTTCGGCGGCGCGGGCGTGCGCGGTGAGGCGCTCACCGTGGGCCAGCACGCTGGCAATGCGCCCGAGCTGCTGCGCGCCCTCGGCGCTGACCTCGATGATGCTGGAGCGCTTGATGAAGTCGTAAACCCCCAGCGGCGAGGAAAAGCGCGCCGTGCCCGAGGTCGGCAGCACGTGGTTGGGCCCAGCGCAGTAGTCGCCCAGCGATTCGGACGTGTACGCCCCGAGGAACAGCGCGCCGGCGTGCTTGAGCGCGGGCACGTACTGGTGCGGGTCTTTGGCGGAAATCTCCAGGTGTTCCGGCGCGATGCGGTTGGCCAGTTCGCAGGCCTGCGCCATGTCGCGCACCCGCACCAGCGCGCCACGGCCGGTCAGCGATGCCGCGATGATGGCCTTGCGTGGCATGTCGGGCAGCAGCCGGTGTATCGCCTCGGCCACGGCGTCGATGTAGGCCGAATCGGGGCAGAGCAGGATGCTCTGCGCCAGTTCGTCGTGCTCGGCCTGGCTGAACAGATCCATCGCCACCCAGTCGGGCGGCGTGCTGCCGTCGGCCAGCACCAGAATCTCGGAGGGGCCTGCGATCATGTCGATGCCGCAGATGCCGAACACCCGGCGCTTGGCCGCGGCCACATAGGCGTTGCCGGGGCCGACGATCTTGTCCACCGCGGGCACCGTGGCCGTGCCGTAGGCCAGTGCGCCCACGGCCTGCGCGCCGCCGATGGCGAAGGCCCGGCTCACACCGGCCACGGCCGCCGCGGCCAGCACCAGCGGATTGCGCTCGCCGCCGGGCGTGGGCACGACCATGATGATCTCTTGCACGCCCGCCACATGCGCGGGAATGGCGTTCATCAGCACCGAGGAGGGATAGGCGGCCTTGCCGCCGGGCACATAGATGCCCACGCGGTCCAGCGGCGTGACCTTCTGTCCGAGCAGCGTGCCGTCTTCGTCGCGGTATTCCCAGCTCTGGCCCACTTGCTGCAACTGGCGCTCGTGGTAGCGGCGCACCCGTGAGGCGGCGACCTCGAGCGCGCTGCGCTGCTCCGGGGTGATGGCGGCAAGCGCCGCCTGCAGTTCGGCCTGGCTGATTTCGAGCGCGGCCATGTCGGGCACATCGAGGCGGTCGAACTTGCGCGTGCAGTCGAGCACGGCGGCATCGCCGCGCTGCTGCACGTCGCGCAGGATGTCGGCCGCACGGGCATCGATCTCGGCGTTTTCGTCGGCCATGCGGGCAAACAGCGCGCGGTATTGCGCCTCGAAGTCGGGGCCGGTGGCGTCGAGCCTGCGCAGTGGCGGGGCATTGAGCGGCATGTTCATGCGGCGGTCTCCTCCGGCGTCTGCGCGGCTTCGCGCAGTTGATCGATCAGGGGCTTGAGCAAAGCCGTGCGGGTTTTCAGCGCGGCCTGGTTGACGATGAGACGCGCGGAGATGTCCATGATGTGCTCGACCTCGACCAGGCCATTGGCCTTGAGCGTGCCGCCGGTGGACACCAGGTCGACGATGGCATCGGCCAGCCCGGTGAGCGGCGCCAGTTCCATCGAGCCGTAGAGCTTGACCAGATCGACGTGCACGCCCTTGGTGGCGAAGTGCTCGCGCGCCATGTGCAGGTATTTGGTCGCCACCCGCAGACGCGCGCCTTGCTTGACCTGGCCGGCGTAGTCGAAATCATGCCGTACCGCCACGCTCAGGCGGCAGCGGGCAATGCCCAGATCGACCGGCAGATACAAGCCGTCGGAGCCGCTGCCGGCGAAGTATTCGCGCAACACATCGAGCCCGGCCACGCCCATGTCGGCGCCGCCATAGCGCACATAGGTCGGTACATCGCTGGCCCGCACCAGCACCACGCGCACATCCGGGCGATTGGTCGGAAGGATGAGTTTGCGCGTGGACTCGGGATCGCCCGACACGGTGATGCCCGCACGCGCCAGCATGGGCAGCGTGTCTTCGAAGATTCGTCCCTTGGACAGTGCGAGGGTCAGCATAGGGTTTCTCTCAATGGCCGCTGATGCGGTCGATCTGGGCGCCCAGGCCACGCAGCTTGACCTCCATGGCGTCGTAGCCGCGGTCGAGGTGATAGATGCGGTCGATCAGGGTCTCGCCTTCGGCCGCCAGGCCGGCCACCACCAGGCCGGCCGACGCGCGAAGATCCGTCGCCATGACGGTGGCGCCGGAGAGCTTGGGCACGCCGTGCACGACGCAGGTGTGCCCATCGATGTCGATCTGTGCGCCAAGCCGCATGAGCTCCTGCACATGCATGAAGCGATTCTCGAAAATGGTTTCCGTCATGCGTGCGGCGCCTTCTGCCAGGCAATTCACGGCCATGAACTGAGCCTGCATGTCGGTGGCAAAGCCGGGATATTCGGTCGTGCGCACCGAGACGGCGCGCGGACGGCCGCCGGGCAGCGCATCGGCGCGCAGGCGGATCCAGCCCTCGCCGGTCTCGATCTGGGCGCCGGCTTCGCGCAGCTTGTCCAGCAAGGCGTCCTGGTGCGCCGGTTCGGCTCCCTGCACCGTCACGTCGCCCCGCGCGGCCAAGGCGGCGCACAGGAAAGTGCCGACTTCGATGCGGTCGGGAATGATGCGGTGCGACGCGCCGTGCAAGGCGTTCACTCCTTGAATGCGGATCTGCGAGGTGCCGTCGCCACTGATCTGCGCGCCCATGGCACGCAGCAGATTGGCGAGATCGACGATCTCGGGCTCGCGCGCCGCGTTGTCGATCAGGGTCTCGCCCTCGGCCAGCGTGGCAGCCATCATCAGGTTTTCGGTGCCCGTCACGGTGACCATGTCGGTGCTGATGCGCGCGCCGCGCAAACGGCCGGAAGGCGTCGCCACGCGAGCCACGATATAGCCATGTTCCACGGCGATGTCCGCGCCCAGCGCCTGCAGCCCCTTGATGTGCTGGTCCACGGGGCGGGCGCCGATGGCGCAGCCTCCGGGCAGGCTCACCCGCGCCTGCCCGAACCGCGCCAGCAAGGGCCCGAGCACAAGCACCGAGGCGCGCATGGTCTTGACCAGTTCGTACGACGCCTCGTAGTGATTCACCCCCGCGGCATTGAGCTGGATCTGCGCGCCATCCTGCTCGACCTGGGCGCCCAGGCTGCGCAGCAGTTTGGCCAGGGTGCGCACATCCATGAGCTGCGGCACGTTGCTCAAGTGCAAAGTCTCGGCGGTCAACAGCGCGGCGGCAATCAGCGGCAGCGCGGCGTTTTTCGCCCCGCTGGCCTGCACCACGCCTTGCAGCGTGCGCTGCCCGGTGATTCTGAGTTTGTCCATGACGACCTTAGTACCCGCAGCCTGGCGCTGCCGGCGAGCACGCTACTGGCGTGCGGAAAAAACCCGCGATTTTAGGGCTTGGCCAATGCCGCGAATTCCTGCGGGGTGAGCGTCTTCATCGACAGCGCGTGAATTTCCGCGCGCATGCGCTCGCCGAGCGCGCCGTAGACCAGTTGATGCCGCTGCACCCGACTGCGCCCTTCGAAGGCCGTACTGACGATGGTGGCGTAGAAATGCTGGCCGTCGCCTTCGACGTGCAGATGGCTGCACGCCAGCCCGGCGGTGATGTAGCGGTGAAGATCTTCGGGTGTGGGAAGTGACATGGTCAGTCCGTGCGGGCGTGCCCCAGTCGAACGTCCTCTTTGCCGGAGGCGAGCAGACGCTGGGGGCGTGGGAATCGGTTCATTTCAATTGCGCAACTTGGTGCCTCGCACCAGCATGGCCAGCGCCACGCCGCCGCAGAGCAGATTGCCGAGGATGGCGGCGAGCAGACTGATCCACGGCGAGACATCGCCAACGCCGAAGAAGCCATAGCGAAAACCGTCGATCAGGTAGAAGAAGGGATTGAGATGCGAGGCGGCTTTCCAGAAGCCGGGCAGACCCTGCACCGAGTAGAACACGCCCGACAGAAACGTCGCCGGGGTGATGATGAAGTTCTGGAAGGCGGCCATCTGGTCGAACTTCTCCGCCCAGATGCCGGCGATCAGCCCCAGCGCGCCCAGCATGCTGGCGCCGAGCATGGCGAAGACCAGAATCCACACCGGATGGACGAAGGTCAGCGGCACGAACCACACGGTCACCAGCAACACCCCGGCGCCGACGATCAGCCCGCGCAGCACCGAGGCGCCCACATAGGCCACGAACAGCTCCCAGGGTTTGAGCGGCGACAGCAGCACGAACACCAGATTGCCGGTGATCTTGGACTGGATGAGCGATGACGAGGTGTTGGCGAACGCGTTCTGCAACACACTCATCATCATCAGACCGGGAATGAGAAAGGCGGTGTACGGCACATGGCCGAACACCTGCATGTGCGCGGTGAAGGCGTGGGAGAAGATCAGCAGGTAGAGCAGCGCCGTGACCACGGGGGCCGCCACGGTCTGAAAGCCCACTTTGAGAAATCGCTGCAGCTCCTTCTGCAGCAAGGTGTGCAGCCCGGTCATCGCGCGGCTCCGATCAATTCGAGGAACACGTCTTCCAGATCGGCGCGCCGCAGTTCGAGATCGTCGATTTCACAGCCCGCCTGACGCAGCGCGGCCAGTTTGTGCTCCACGTCCTCCGCACCGCGCACCGCAAGCGCCACGCGCCCGCCCTGCTCCAGGCCCAGGCCTTCGGGCAGCCGCCCCTTGACCAGGCGGAAGTACAGCACCGAGGAGGCAAACCGCTGCAGCAGGGCTTCGGTGCGATCGAGCGCCACCACTTGCCCGCCCTTGATCACCGCAATGCGCTTGCAAAGCGCCTCGGCCTCTTCGAGATAGTGCGTGGTCAGCAGCACGGTATGGCCTTCGGCATTGAGCCGGGCGATGAACTCCCACAGCGATTGCCGCAGCTCGACGTCCACACCCGCCGTGGGCTCGTCGAGCACGATGACGCGGGGCCGGTGTACCAAGGCCTGCGCCACCATGACACGCCGCTTCATGCCGCCCGACAGCGCCCGCATATTCTTGTCGGCCTGTGCGGTCAGGCCCAGGTTGTGCAGCAACTCGTCGATCCACGGCTCGTTGCGGCGAAATCCAAAGTAGCCCGACTGAATGCGCAGCACCTGGCGCACCGTGAAAAACGGATCGAACACGAGTTCCTGCGGCACCACGCCGAGCAAGCGGCGCGCGGCCGCCGCCTCGCGCTGCACGTCATGACCGGCGACCCGCACATGGCCGGCCGTCGGGCGGGTGAGCCCGGCAAGCATGCTGATCAGCGTGGTCTTGCCCGCGCCATTGGGGCCGAGCAGGCCAAAGAACTCGCCGTCCGAGATATCGAGCGCGACGCCATCTACCGCCCGGTTCGGGCCGTATTGCTTGAAGACTCGATCAAAGGAAACCGCAGCAGTCGTCGAAGACATAGGGCAATGAAAGGCGCCCGCGCGGGACGACGTCAGTCGTCACCCCGAGCGGGCGCGAGAAATCAGGAATGCGCGGCAGCCGCGTCGAACAGAAACTCCAGGCCGTAAGCCGCCGCGAGATCGCTCAGCCGTGCGGGGACGGCGCGCACGTCGAGTTGCTCCAGCGGCGCGGCGCGGCGCAGCTCGAGCAAGAGTGCCAGCGTGGAAGAGTCGAAATGCGCCAGCGCCCCGGCATCGACCACCCAGGGCGTCGTCTGCGCGCGCAATGCCGCCAGAGCGAGACGCCTGACCTCAGACGCCGAATCGAGGGTGAGCTCCGCAGGCAGGGCGTAGACCGGCATGGCGGCGTCCGGCTCAGCCCGCGGCCTTGGCCTGGGCCAGGGTCTGGTTCTTTTCCTTGAGCGTGGCGATCAGGCCGTCGATGCCTTTCTGGCCGATCTCCTGCGCGAACACGCTGCGGTAGTTGTCGACCAGCCAGATGCCCATGACATTGACATCGGTGATTTTCCAGCCGCCCGAGGTCTGCTCCAGGCGATAGTCCAGCTGCAGCGGTTCGCCGTTGTTGATCACGCGGGTGCGCACCGTCACGCTTTGCGCATTGGCGGGTTCGCGATAGGGAAGCAGCTTGACCTTCTGGTCCTTGATCTGCCGCACGGCGCCCGCGTAGGTATAGACCAGCAATTGTTTGAACTGCGTCTCCAGCGCCGTGCGCTGCGTCGGGGTGGCTTCACGCCAATAACGGCCCACGGCACTCTGGGTGATCTTCTCGAAGTCGACGTTGGGCAGAATCTTCTGTTCGACGAACTGCATCACCACCTCGGGGTTGCCCGAGCGCAGCTTGGGGTCTTGCTGCACGTCGCGGATGATCTCGTTGGACATGGACTCGATGAGCTGTGGCGGCGTCATGGTGTCCGCGGCCTGTGCGAAACCCGGCATGCCGGTCAGCAGCGCAGCCGAGGAAAGGGAGAAGACGATGAATGTGCGTCTAAGCATGGGTGATTCTCCAGTTTTCATATTGTTATCGGTTAACGTCCGGTCATCGCGGAAGATGACATCGGGGCCAGTCAGGGCTTGGCCGCATCGGTTGCCGGGGCGCTCGCGGTCTCGGCCGGCGGCTGGGGCACGACATCGAGAATGCTGTCGCGATCTGCGCCATGGCTGTACTTGGCCAGGGGATTGGGCGGACCCAGATCGATGATGGGGCGCTCGCGGACCTCTTCGACCTGCGACTTGCGGCGCTGTTCATACGCGCTGCGCGCAAAGACGTAGGGGTCGAGTGCGATCTGGTCGAACAGATTGGAGGCGCCGAGCAGATTGGCGCGGGTGTTCACCAGATTCAGCCCCACTGCCCCGTAGCTGGCGCTGGGCGGCTGGATCTGGGCCGTCGGGCCATAGGCGAGGACGACCCCGGTGCCCGTGGCATCGCGCACCGAACTCGGGCCGAAGAAGGGCAGCACCACGTAAGGCCCCGAGCCCACGCCCCAACGGGCCAGGGTAAGGCCGAAGTCGTTGGGGTGCTTGTAAATACCCATCTCGGTGGCGATGTCGAGGGTGCCGAACAAGCCGAAGACCGTGTTCACGCCGACCCGCATGAAGGTGCTCAGTCCATCGTGCACATTGCCCTGCAGGAAATCATTGCCCATCGACCATACGTCGGAAAGATTGCCGAAGAAGTTCGTGACGCCATGACGGATCGGCGTGGGCGTGACGTCCTTGTAGCCCGTGGCCACGGGTTTGAGCACGGCGCGGTCCACCTTGTCGTTGATCGTGAACATGGCCCGGTTGTAAGGCTCCAGCGGATCCTGCGGATTGTGCGTGGCGCACCCGCCCAGCACGGTGAGCGCCAGCAGCAGCGGCAGCAGACGTGCGGCAGTCATCATTTGCTGTCTCCCGCGCCACTGGACGCGGCCTTGTTGTAGAGGAACTGGCCGATCAGGTTCTCCAGCACCACGGCCGATTGCGTGTTGCGGATGACCGAGCCGTTGGTGAGATTCTTGTCGCTGCCGCCGGGGCTGAAGTCGATGTACTGGTCGCCCAGCAATCCGGCCGTCAGGATCTTGGCGGAGGTATCCACCGGGAATTGGTAACGTTGGTCGATGGCCATGTGGACATCGGCCTGAAAAGTCTGATTGTCGAAGGTGATGGCGGTCACCCGCCCCACCACCACGCCCGCGCTCTTGACCGGCGCGTCGGCCTTGAGGCCGCCGATATTGTCGAAGCGTGCGGTCACCGCATAGGTGGGGCCCCAATTGATCTGCAGAAGATTGCCCGCCTTGAGCGCCAGAAACAGCAAGGCCGCCGCGCCCAGCAGCACCAGAATGCCTACCCACAGATCGATTTTTCGTTGATTCATTTTCGACAACTCCAGGGCAAGCCGCCCTCAGGTGCTGAACATCATGGCGGTCAGCACAAAGTCCAGTGCCAGCACCGACAGCGAAGCGATGACCACAGTGCGCGTCGTGGCGCGCGAGACGCCTTCGGGCGTGGGCTGGCTGCGCCAGCCCTGCAGCAAGGCGACGAAGGTGACCGCCAGTCCGAACACCACGCTCTTGATCACCCCGTTGCCCACATCCTTGAACACATCGACGCCGCTTTGCATCTGCGACCAGAACTGCCCTGCATCGACCCCGATCATCACCACGCCGACGACGTAGCCGCCCAGAATGCCCACCGCGCTGAACACCGCGGCCAATAGCGGCATGGCGATGACGCCGGCCCAGAAACGCGGCGCCAGAACCCGCACCACCGGATCGACGGCCATCATTTCCATGGCAGCGATCTGCTCTCCAGCCTTCATCAGGCCGATCTCGGCCGTCAGCGAAGT
>JAJTBQ010000316.1 GCA_021286835.1 Thiomonas sp. | reverse complement strand
GCCACGATGGCCTCGGCACGCGCCTTGTCCCAGAGCCGGTCGGCGCGGGCGTCGGCATCCTCGCCCTTCTTGAACGCCGGATCGAACCACTTGCCCGCATAGCCGCCCGCCGGCGCGGCGAACTGGGCATGCACCTCGAAGTAATCGCGCGCCACGTGCTTGCGGATCTGCTCTTCGCGCGTCACCACGATGGACAGCGTGGGCGTCTGCACCCGGCCCACGGGTGTGAGGAAAAAGCCGCCGTCCCTGGAGTTGAACGCGGTCATCGCCCGCGTGCCGTTGATGCCCACCAGCCAGTCGGCCTCGCTGCGGCTGCGCGCGGCATCGGCCAGCGGGCGCATGTCGGTGTCGCCCCTCAGGCGCTCGAAACCATCGCGAATGGCCTGCGGCGTCATCGACTGCAGCCACAGCCGCTGCACCGGTTTGTCCAGGGCCTTCTTGCCTTCGGCGTATTGCAGGATCAGACGGAAGATCAACTCGCCCTCGCGGCCCGCGTCGCAGGCGTTGACCAGGGCCGTCACATCCTTGCGCTTGATCTGCTTAACCACCGCGCCGAGGCGGCTCTTGGTCTTTTCGATGGGATTGAGATCGAAATGCGGCGGAATCACCGGCAGATGCGCGAAGCTCCATTTGCCGCGCTTGACCTCGAAGTCATCGGGCGCCTTGATCTCCACCAGATGGCCGACCGCCGAGGTCACGACGTACTGTGCGTTCTCGAAATAGTCGTCGTGCTTGTCGAACTTGCCCGACTGCGGGGTCAGCGCCCGCACGATGTCCTGCGCGACGCTGGGCTTCTCGGCGATGACCAGGGTTTTGCTGAAAGCTTCGCTTTTGCTCATAAAGGAATGGTGTGATCAAAGATATTTGGCGATGCCCGCAATGTCTTCGGCGAACAGCTCGCCCGAGTCGGCCATCTTCACCCGGCCGTCGCGGCCGATGACGATGGTGACCGGCAGACCCGCAGGCTTGGGCAACACCTTGGCCAGTGCGGGCGAAAGCCACGCCACCGGAAAGGTGTAATTCTTGGTCTTGAGATACGGGGGAATGTCGGCCTGCTTCTTGTCGATGGACAGGGCCAGCACCTCCAGCCCGCGGCCGTGCTCTTTCTTATACAGCGCCTCGACGTGCGGCATCTGCCGGGCGCAGAACGGACACCAGGTGGCCCAGTACTCCAGCACGATCACCTTGCCCGCCCAGTCGTGGGTATGCAGCGTCTTGCCATCGATCAGTTCCACCGCGGGCGGCAAGGGAAACAGGCTTCCCTCCTTGGGCAGCGGCACGGCCTTCTTGTCTTTTTTCTCCAACGCGCCGGCCTGCTCGGCCACGGTTTGCGCCCACGCCGGCGCCGCCACCGCAGCCAGCGCGGCAGCCAAGCCTTTCAATTGCGAACGACGATGCTGATTCATGATGACGGCTCCCTAGAATGCCTGCACTTCAGGCACAACGAGCAGGGTCACGGCAGGTTCGTCTCCTCCACCGCCCCGCTTCTCCTTTTTTTACTTTACCCAGTTTCTCCGCCACCACGCACGACGCGCCCCACCGCGCTGACGCCCATGCCCAAAAGCCGTTCCGCCCAAACCGCCGCGCCGACCGACACGCCCGACAGCGCGCCCGCCAGCACTCCGCCGCATGTCCCCACGAGCGGACCTTATACACAGGTGCAGAACTCGCCCATCCATGGCCGCGGCGTGTTCGCCCGCCGCCCCATCCATGCGGGGCAGCGGCTGCTCGAATACAAGGGCGAGCGCATCGACTGGCCCGAGGCGCTGCGTCGCCATCCTCGCGATCCGGCACAGCCCAACCACACGTTCTACTTCTCGCTGGGCGACGAGACCGTGATCGACGGCGGCGTTCAAGGCAATAGCGCACGCTGGATCAACCACGCCTGCACCCCCAACTGCGAGGCCCAGCAAACAGGCAGCCGGGTGTTCATCGACGCCCTGCGCGACATCGCCCCCGGCGAAGAACTGTTCTTCGACTACGCCCTCGAACTCGACGCCCGCTACACCGCCAAACTCAAACGCGACTACGCCTGCCGCTGCGGCGCGCCCAACTGCCGCGGCACCCTCCTCGCGCCCAAAGCCCGCAAGCGCCGATGAGCGAACGCTCTTCCCCCTCCCAACCTCCCCCACCAACTGGGGGAGGTGTGTTCACTGGCTCCCCCCCCGTGGAGAGGGTTGAGGTGGGGGGCGCGGCCGCCTCCGATCCCCTGGCCCCGCTGCGTGCTCAGCTCGCGGCCAGCCATCCGGCCTGTGACGTGCGCTGGATCGCCCGCACCGGCTCGACCAATGCCGATCTGCTGGCCGAGGCCCGCGCCGGGCGGCTCGACGGACCGACGCTGCTCGCCACCGGCCAGCAGACCGCGGGCCGCGGGCGCCAGGGCCGCGTCTGGGCCGACGATGCCCAGAGCAGCGTGCTGTGCTCGCTGGCCTGGCCCGATCCGCGCAAGCGCGAGCCCGGTCCGCTGAGTCTGGCCGTAGGCGTGTGGCTGGCGCGGGCGCTCCATGCGCTCGGGGCC
>JAJTBQ010000315.1 GCA_021286835.1 Thiomonas sp. | reverse complement strand
TTTGGCGGACGCAGGTAAAGTCTGCGGCCCGCCTCACCTTTTCCTCGTTCCATGAATTCCGGCGTTGTCTACGCTCTGGCCGCTTACGTCCTCTGGGGCCTGTTTCCGCTCTATTTCAAGGCGCTTGAGCAGGTTCCATCGCTGCAGATCCTGGCTCACCGCATGGCGTGGTCCCTGCTGTTCGTCGCCTTGCTGCTGCTCGTGCTCAAGCGCTGGGCGTGGATCAGGCTATTGCGCGAGCAGCCCGCCGTTCTGGCGCGATTCGCCCTCAGCGCCGTGCTGTTGTCGACCAACTGGGGCATCTACATCTGGTCGGTCAACAGCAACCATGTGGTCGATGCGAGCCTGGGGTACTACATCAATCCGCTGGTCAACGTCGCCCTGGGCTCGGTGCTGCTGCACGAGCGGCTGCGACGCATGCAGTGGGTTGCGCTGCTGATTGCAGCTGGAGGGGTGAGCGTCATGGCTCTGGAAGTCGGCCATGTGCCCTGGATCAGCCTCGGCCTGGCTTTGACCTTCGGCGGCTATGCGCTGTTGCGCAAGACGGCTCCGCTCGGCGCCCTCGAAGGACTCGCGGTGGAGACCGCGGTGCTGTTTCCGCTGGCGGCGGCCTATCTGTACTGGCTCAGCACGCAGGGCATCAACGCTTTCGCCTCGGCCGACCTTTCCACCCGGGGCCTGCTGATGGCCGCCGGCCCGATCACGACGATTCCGCTGCTGCTGTTCGCCGCCGGCGCGCGGCGCATGTCAATGACGCTGCTGGGCGTGTTGCAGTACATCACACCCAGCCTGCAACTGGCGCTGGGGGTCTGGCTCTATCACGAGCCGTTCGCCCACGCGAAGGTGATTGGCTTCGGACTGGTCTGGGCGGGCCTGGCGGTGTTTCTGTTCGACGGCTTGCGGGCCGCCTGGTCCCGGCCCGCGGCGCAGGCTCCGTCGCCCGCGGAAGGCGCCGCAACGCTCACGACCAAGCCGTGACCGCGCGCTGCAACGCGCGGGTGCGGGATCAGGGATAGAGCCCGCGCTCTTCCCGGGCCTGCAGCACGCGCTCGCAAGCCACCACAAAGGCTGCGGTGCGCAGACTGATCTTGAGCTGGTCGGCCGTGTCCCAGATGCGGGCGAAGGCGTTGCCCAGAATCTTGTCGAGCCGGGCGTTGATGTCGTCCTCGTCCCAGAAGAAACTCGAGAAGTCCTGGACCCACTCGAAGTAGGAGACGGTGACCCCGCCGGCATTGCAGATGACATCGGGCACCACCAGAATGCCCCTGCTGGCGAACACATCATCGGCCGCGGGCAGCGTCGGGCCATTCGCCCCTTCCAGAATGACCTTGGCGGTGGTCTTGCTGGCGCGTTCGGCCGTGAGCTGCCCCTCCAGCGCGGCCGGAATCAGCACATCGCAGCGGACGTCCCAGAAGTCCTCATTGCGGGCACTTTGCGCACCGGGAAATCCGGCAACGCCGCCATGACGCTCGACATGAGCCAGCAAGGCTCCCACGTCCAGCCCCTTGTCCTCGACAATGGTGCCCGTATGGTCTTGCACGGCAACGATGCGCGCCCCCGACTGGGCGAACAGCTCGGCCGCGGTGCCGCCCACATTGCCGAAGCCCTGCACCACGATGCGCAGATCCTTGAGCTCGTGCCCGAGTCGGCGCAGCGCCTCCCGGCCCGTCACGAACACGCCGCGCCCCGTGGCCTTGACCCGTCCGAGCGACCCACCCAGGGGAATGGGCTTGCCCGTCACGACACCGGTGGCCGTGGCCCCGACATTCATGGAGTAGGTGTCCATCATCCAGGCCATGATCTGGCCGTTGGTGTTGACGTCAGGCGCGGGAATGTCTTGCTGCGGGCCAATGATGATGCCGATCTCGCTGGTATAGCGGCGGGTCAGGCGTTCCAGCTCCTTGCGCGACAGCTCGGACGGCGTGACCCGGATCCCGCCTTTGGCGCCGCCGTAGGGCAGCCCGACCGCAGCGTTCTTGATCGTCATCCAGGCCGAAAGCGCCATCACCTCCTCCAGCGTGACATTGGGGTGATAGCGCACCCCGCCCTTGCCTGGCCCGCGCGACAGGTTGTGCTGCACCCGATAGCCTTCGAAGTGCCGCACCGTGCCATCGTCCATCTCGATGGGCACATCGACGATGAGGGCACGCTTCGGGCGCTTGAGGGTCTCGCCCCAGCGGGCGAGATGACCCAGATGCGGCAACACCCGGTCGACCTGGGCCAGATAGGTCAGCCACGGGCTATCGGCTT
The DNA here is from genome assembly GCA_021286835.1 of Thiomonas sp. GTDB lineage: Bacteria > Pseudomonadota > Gammaproteobacteria > Burkholderiales > Burkholderiaceae_C > Thiomonas. Next base: position 268 of record JAJTBQ010000315.1, on the reverse strand, counting down.
CGGGGTGGATGTAGGACAGCGAGCACACGGGCGTGGTTGCCGCCGGTGCGGTGGATGCTGAGGCTTTCATTGCGTCTCCATTCAGGCGTTGTTATGGGGCCGCGTTGCGCAAGGCCTGATGGTGCCTTGGCTCGGGCCGGGGCATTGTGTGCCCTGCCGATACTGTAGTCGCTTGGGCCCATGACGACACCCCCGACTCCGTATGCGTTGGAAAGACCTGCAAGCAATCCTGACAACGTTCGCCTCATGCAAAAAGCCCATCGCCCGC
>JAJTBQ010000314.1 GCA_021286835.1 Thiomonas sp. | reverse complement strand
CTCCCTCCCCAGACGTGGGGAGGGTCGGGGTGGGGCGCCGTTTCAACCGCCAACATACCGGCCCCATCGGACCTGGAATCGCCCGAGCCACCTCAATCTGGCAGAGGCACCCGCGGCGCGAACTTGCTTCGATGCACGGAAAAAAAGGCCCGCACATTGCGCACCTGATGAGCCGCGGTGAACAGCCGGTGCACCAGGGCGTGGTAGGCGGGCATGTCGGCCACCAGCAGCACCAGCACGAAATCCGGGCCAGGTGAAACGCGGTAGCACTGCTGCACCTCGGGTACGTCGGCCACCAGGGTTTCGAATGCCGTCATGCGTTCGGCCGCCTGCTCGGCCAGGGTGATCTCGACGATCGCGGTCAGCCCCGCGCCGACGCGCTCGGCATTGAGCACCGCGATGCGCCGCTCGATCACGCCCGACTCGACCAGACGGCGCACCCGCCGCAAACACGTGGGCGGCGTGAGGTGGGCGCGCTGGGCCAGCTCCTGATTGGTCAGTGAGCAATCTTGTTGCAGCACATCCAGCAGGCGGCGGTCGGCTTCGTCCAGTTCAATGGCTTCCATTTTCATTCCATCATCGTGTATTTTTTGGAATTTTATTCCGACAACCTATTGACGTGGAATCCATCTTCATTTTCCGTGAAATATTGCCAGCCCATTTCATCCCCGCCTGCCTATCATGGCGCCCAATCCAACCGTAGGAGTCTGTTCATGTGTGGCATCGTCGGCGCCGTGGCTCAACGCAATATCGTTCCCATCCTGATCGAGGGCCTGCGCCGTCTCGAATATCGGGGCTATGACTCCTGCGGTGTCGCCGTCTATGCCGACGGCCAGCTGCAGCGCGCCCGCAGCGTGGCCCGCGTGGCCGAGCTCGACGCGCAGACGCAGTCGCTCCAGGCCTTCACCGGCATCGCCCACACCCGCTGGGCCACGCACGGCGCGCCCACCACGAGCAACGCGCACCCGCATTTCTCGGCCGGTCCCAACACCGCCAGCCAGTCGGCGCACATCGCCGTGGTGCACAACGGCATCATCGAGAACTACGAGGCGCTGCGTGCCATGCTGCAGTCGGACGGCTACCAGTTCGAGAGCCAGACCGATACCGAGGTCATCGCCCACCTGATCGACCACCTCTACGCCGGCGATCTGCTCGAAGCGGTGCAGGCCGCCACGCGGCAGTTGCACGGGGCCTACGCCATCGCCGTGTTCAGCCGAGAGGAGCCGCACCGCATCGTCGGCGCGCGCGACGGCTCGCCGCTGGTCGTCGGCCTGGGGCAGAACGAGAACTTCCTCGCCTCCGACGCCCTGGCGCTGGCCGGCACCACCGACCAGTTCATCTACCTCGAAGACGGCGACGTGGCCGATCTGCAGCTCGGCAAAGTCTGGGTGACCGACCGCGACGGCAAGCCGGTCGAACGCGAGGTGCGCACCATCACCGCCTACACCGCCGCCGTGGAGCTCGGCCCCTACCGCCACTTCATGCAGAAAGAGATCTTCGAGCAGCCGCGCGCCATCGCCGACACGCTCGACGGCATCCAGTCCATCACCCCCGCACTGTTCGGCGCGCAGGCCACCGAGGTCATGCCCGCCATCAGCGGCGTGCGCATCCTGGCCTGCGGCACCAGCTTCTACGCCGGACTCACCGCCAAGTACTGGATCGAATCCATCGCCCGCGTGCCCGTCGAAGTGGAGGTCGCCAGCGAATACCGCTACCGCGACTCGGTGCCCGACCCGAGCGCGCTGGTCGTCGTCATCTCGCAGTCGGGCGAAACCGCCGACACCCTGGCCGCGCTCAAACACGCCAAGCGCCTGGGCCATACCCACACCCTGGCCATCGTCAACGTCGCCACCAGTGCCATGGCGCGCGAAACCGCCATGCAGTTCTTCACCCGTGCCGGCGCCGAAATCGGCGTGGCCTCGACCAAGGCCTTCACCACCCAGCTCGTCGCGCTCTACCTGCTGGCCGGCGCACTTGCCCGCGCCAAGGGCAGGCTCAGCGACGAAGCGGAAGCCACCATGCTGGCCGACCTGCGCCACCTGCCCGCCGCCGTGCAGAGCGTGCTGGCCCTTGAGCCCCAGATCATCGCCTGGGCCGAGCAGTTCGCCCGCCGCGAAAACGCCCTGTTCCTCGGCCGCGGCCTGCACTACCCCATCGCGCTCGAAGGCGCGCTCAAGCTCAAGGAAATCACCTACATCCACGCCGAGGCCTACCCCGCGGGCGAGCTCAAACACGGCCCGCTGGCCCTGGTGACCGAGGCCATGCCCGTGGTGGCCGTGGCCCCCAACGACGCCCTGCTCGACAAGCTCAAGAGCAACCTGCAGGAAGTGCGCGCCCGCGGCGGCGAGCTCTACGTCTTCGCCGACGCCGACGGCCAGATCGAAGCCAGCGACGGCGTGCACCTCATCCGCCTGCCCGAACACTACGGCGCGCTCTCCCCCATCCTCCACGTCGCCCCCCTGCAGCTCCTCGCCTACCACACCGCCACCGCCCGCGGCACCGATGTCGACAAGCCCCGCAATCTGGCCAAAAG
>JAJTBQ010000313.1 GCA_021286835.1 Thiomonas sp. | reverse complement strand
CAACAAGACAACGTTGATACGCACAAAGACAACTCTTATGTCATATACAAGACCTTACCTATTCAGCCCGCTTGGGGCATAGAATGCTCGGGTTACTACCGAAGGAGACCCCTCATGGATCAACACATCCGCGTGCCTGCCGGCGAAAAGATCACGGTCAACCCGGACTTTTCGCTCAACGTTCCCGACCATCCCATCATTCCCTACATCGAGGGTGACGGCACGGGTTTCGACATCACCCCGGTGATGATCAAGGTGGTGGACGCGGCGGTTGAGAAGGCCTACGGCGGCAAGCGCAAGATCGCCTGGATGGAAATTTTCGCCGGCGAGAAGGCGACCCGGGTGTACGGCCCCGACGTGTGGCTCCCCGAGATCACCCTGCAGATCCTGCGCGACTATGTCGTCTCCATCAAGGGCCCGCTGACCACGCCGGTGGGCGGCGGCATTCGCTCGCTCAACGTGGCGCTGCGGCAGGAACTCGACCTCTACGTCTGCCTGCGCCCGGTGCGTTATTTCCAGGGCGTGCCCTCGCCGCTGAAACAGCCGGAGAAGACCGATATGGTCATCTTCCGCGAGAACTCCGAAGACATCTACGCCGGCATCGAATGGGCCGCCGAATCGGAAGGTGCGAAGAAGGTCATCCATTTCCTCATCAACGAAATGGGCGTGAAGAAGATCCGCTTTCCCCAGACCTCGGGCGTCGGCATCAAGCCGGTGTCGCGCGAGGGCACCGAGCGCCTGGTGCGCAAGGCCATGCAGTACGCCATCGACAATGATCGCAAGTCGGTCACCCTGGTGCACAAGGGCAACATCATGAAGTTCACCGAGGGGGCCTTCCGCGACTGGGGTTACGCCCTGGCGGCCAAGGAGTTCGGCGCCCAGCTGCTCGATGGCGGCCCGTGGATGACGTTCAAGAACCCGCGCACCGGCCGCGACATCGTGGTCAAGGACATGATCGCCGACGCCTTCCTGCAGCAGATTCTGCTGCGGCCCGACGAATACGACGTGATCGCCACGCTCAACCTCAACGGCGACTATGTCTCCGACGCGCTGGCGGCCCAGGTGGGCGGCATCGGCATTGCGCCCGGCGCCAACCTGTCGGACAGCGTGGCGATGTTCGAGGCCACCCACGGTACCGCGCCCAAGTACGCGGGTAAGGACTATGTGAACCCGGGCTCGGAAATCCTCTCCGCCGAAATGATGCTGCGTCACATGGGCTGGGTGGAGGCGGCTGATCGCATCATCGCCAGCATGGAAAAGTCCATCCTGTCCAAACAGGTGACCTACGACTTCGCCCGTCTGCTGCCCGGCGCCACGCAGGTGAGCTGCTCCGGCTTCGGGCAGGTGATGATCGACCACATGTGAGTGGAAGGCCGCTCTGAAAGCCCACTCGCCTCCCGGGCTCAGGCGGGGGGCGCGACGTTCTGCAATGCTTCGGCGGTGAACAGTTCGTAGAACCGGTTGCGCACCTGCTGGTAGGCCATGTTCCCGGTGCCCTGCGTCTGTGCCGTCTGGTGCATCTGGCGGTGGAGGGCGGCGGCTTCCGAATTGGCGAGCCCCCGGCGGGCGAGAAACTGCCCGAGTCTGCATTGCAGATGGGCGTTTGCGGGATCGGGTGAAAACCGATCCTGCACGCCTTGCTCCCAAAGCCAGTGCGTGGCCATCACGCCCATCACGGTTCGCGGCGCCTCCTGGTCGGGCAGGCGCAGGAAACGGGCGATCCAGCCCGGGATGTCAGCAGCCGGCATCGGCTGCGCCAGGGCATAGCCCTGCGCCAGATCGGTACCCAGGACCCGCGCCGTTTCGACGAGATCGGCGTTCTGCAGGCCTTCCATGGCGATTTGCAGATCCATGCTGTGCGCCATTTTGATGAGAGATCCCACCAGCGAGATGGTGCGGTGCGGCGCCTTGTCCGCCTCGTACAGCAGGCCCTGATCGATCTTGATCAGATCGAAGGGCAGATTGCGCAAACGCAGCAGACTGCTGTAGCCCGAGCCCAGATCGTCCATCGCGAGCCGCACGCCCAGCGCATGCAGATCGAAGATCGCTTCGGTGTAGCGCGTGATGTCGCCGATCTCTTCGTTTTCCAGCAGCTCGAAGGTCAGACGCTGGGGCGCCAGCGTGTAGGGCGCGAGGGCCGCGCGAATCCAGCGCACGCAATCAGGATGGCGCAGGCTGCTGGGCGGAAGGTTGAACGAGAGGTCCAGCTCGAAGCCCATCGCATCCCATTTCGCCAGCGCGGCGATGGCCTGCTGCAAACCTTCGATGAACAGGCGATTGAGCTCCTGCTCGCTGAGTGCGGGCAGGAAGGCGCCGGGACCGATGATGCGGCCATCTTCGAGCTGCAGGCGCGCGAGCGCTTCGACTTTCGTGCAACGGCCATGTTTGAGGTTGATGATGGGCTGCATATACATCTGCAGCCCGCCGGAAAACAGCCGAGCGCGCCACTGTGCGCGCTCGTCGGCGCTCAGGTGCTGCGAGGGCTCGGTGCGCAGACGTTGCAGCGATTCGGTGAACACGCCGCGCAGGCTGCCGAGCA
>JAJTBQ010000312.1 GCA_021286835.1 Thiomonas sp. | reverse complement strand
GCGGTGTTCGAGAGATCGGCGTGGCAGGCGTAGAAGCGGATCAGCGGTCGGCGCTGCCGTGTGGCGCGGTCCCGTATCAGACCGACGAGGTCGGGATGCGCGGCCTCGATCGCATCGAGCGCCGCGCTGAGCGTGACGGGCTCTTGAATGTCGAGCGCGAGTTCTCGCGTGCAGCGGGCGAGGCTGTAGAGGTGGTGGGGCAGTTGGACGCGTATCGCGGGCATGAGCGCTACTCCTGCGTCACCTCAGGGTCTGCACCGAGATCGAGAGCACGGGCGGCAGGTCGCGCACGATGGCCTGCCAGTGGTCGCCGCCGTCCGCCGAGACATAGACCTGGCCGCCGGTGGTGCCGAAATACACGCCGCAGTCGGGCAGGCGATCGACCGCCATGGCGCCGCGCAGGATGTTGACGTAGCAGTGCTCCTGCGGCAGGCCGTGGGTCAGCGCCTCCCACGCACCGCCGCCGTCCTTGCTGCGGTACACGCGCAGCTTGCCTTCGGGCGGGTAGTGCTCGGAGTCGCTCAGGATCGGCACCACATACACCGTGTCCGGGTCGTGCGCATGCACCGCCATGGCAAAGCCGAAATCGCTGGGCAGATTGCCGCTCACTTCGCGCCAGTGGCCGCCGGCGTCGTCGCTGCGCATCACGTCCCAGTGCTTCTGCATGAACAGCGTGTCGGGCCGAGCCGGGTGCATGGCGATGCGGTGCACGCAGTGGCCGATCTCGGCCTCCGGGTCGGGGATGTACTGCGAGCGCAGGCCGCGGTTGATCGGCCGCCACGAGGCGCCGCCGTCGTCGCTGCGGAACGCGCCGGCCGCCGAGATCGCCGCGTACATGCGCTGCGGATTCGCCGGGTTGAGCAGGATGGTGTGCAGGCACAGGCCGCCTGCGCCCGGCATCCATTGCGCGCCCTGCTGTTCGCGCAGCGCCGGGAGTTCATTCCACGTCTGGCCGCCGTCGGTGGAGCGGAACAGCGCGGCGTCTTCCACCCCGGCGTAAACCGTATCCGCGTCGGTCGGAGAGGGCTCGAGATGCCACACGCGCTTGAAGGCCCAGGGTTTGGACGTGCCGTCGTAGTACAGATGCGTGCCCGCATCGCCGCTGTAGGTGAAGTCGTTGCCGACGGCGTTCCAGCTTGCGCCACCGTCGTCGGAGCGCTGGATCACCTGGCCGAACCAGTCCGACGACTGCGAGGCGTAGAGCCGGTCCGGATGGGCCTGTGACCCGGCGATGTGATAGACCTCCCAGCCGCCGAAGAACGGCCCGGCGACCTGCCAGTCGCGCCGCGCGGCTTGCGCGGTGAGGATGAACGCGCCTTTGCGCGTACCGACGAGAACCCTGACGTCATTCATCTTGTGTCTCCTTGCGCTATTGGCCGAAGCCATGCTCATTGGCGAACGTAGCGCAGATGCGTTGCCCCGGGACTATCAAGAACCCTGTCGATGCGGAACTGCGGCAAGGGCTCGCTCAGATGGTCGAAAAGCCGCCTGCCGCCGCCGAACAATACCGGGGCCAGGGCGATCTCCAGTTCATCGACGAGGCCGAGGTTCAGGTATTGCTGGATCACGTCGGCGCCGCCCGCGATCCGCACGTCGCGGCCGCCCGCGGACTTCCGGGCCAAGGCCAGCGCGTGTTCGGGACCGTCATGGATGAAATGGAAGGTCGTGCCGCCCGGGCGCACCCAGGGCTCGCGCTTCTCGTTGGTCAGGACGTAGACGGGGGTATGAAACGGGGCCTCTTCCGGCCAGGCCTGCTCGCCCTGGTCGAACATGCGTTTGCCCATGATGTTGGCGCCGATGCGCTCGCTTGTGTGGCGTACCAGATCGTTCACCGCGCCGGTCTCGCCGCCGGGGCCGAAATGATGCGCCTCGCGGAAGGATTGCTGATTCAGCAGCCAGCCCATCAGCTTTCCCCATTTGGCGCCCCAGTTTCTGTACCCTGGATTGGCCATGGTCATGCCGTCGGGCGCCAGATAGCCGTCGAGGCTAAGGCCGATATTGACGAAGACTGTGCTCATGTTTCTCCTTCGGAAGGTCATAAGAATGGGCCGCACGCGAACCGATGCGGCGGCGCGCCCGCGTCACGGCACATAGCAAGGCGCGCACTCGCGGACTTCAACCGTGGCGAAGCGGGCGGCCGGGCAGGTTTCGGCGAGGCGTACCGCCTCGTCCCGGCTCGGGCATTCGATGAGGAAAAAGCCGCCGACCATTTCGCGGGTTTCGGCGAACGGGCCGTCGGTCAGCGTGGACTTGTCGCCGCGGCGCTGGACGCGCACGGCATGGCTGTCCGGACGCAGCGATTCAGTCGCCACCAGCTGACCCTGCGCCGCAAGATCCTGGCCGAAGGCGATCATCTCGGCGTACAGCGCGCGGCCTTCGTCCTCCGAGCGGGTGGTGCGCTGACCGCGCGGTTCGAGAATCATCAGCATGTAACGCATTCAAGTCTCCTGGTTCGTTCTCTCAAGGAAACGCCGGGCCGCCCCAAGTTTCCTTGACCCCCACGGGGGGCGGGCTGGGCGCAGCCCGGCACTGGGGGCGCTC
>JAJTBQ010000311.1 GCA_021286835.1 Thiomonas sp. | reverse complement strand
TTCTCGATCGCGTGGGCTGGGGCGCCAGCGCCGGGCAACTGCGGGCGCTGGCGCGCATGGGGGCCACGGCTTATTTGCAGGCGCAATTGCAGCCCTCTGCAGATCCGGCCATGCCGCCAGCCTGGGCGGCGCAGCTCGCTGCGTTGCCGGCGAACCAGTCGCTCGAAACGCTGATCCCGCCCATCGTTCGTGAGGAGCGGGCGATTCGCCAGGCCCGCAAGGACGACCCGCAGGCCGCCGCCGACACCGAGGCCCGGCTCAAGGCGATCAACCGCTTCAAGTATGGCCTTGCGCAGCAGGCGGCGGCGCAGCAGGTGGTGCTGGGTCTGTACGCGCAGAACGGGCTGCAGCAGCGTCTGAGCTGGTTCTGGCTGAATCACTTCAACGTGTTTCGCGGCGGCAATATCGGCCCGATGATGGGCGATTACACGCAGCGCGTCATCGCGCCGCATGCGCTGGGCCGGTTCCGCGATCTGCTGCATGCCACGATGTTCTCGCCGCAGATGCTGCTCTATCTGAACAACGCGCAGAACGCCCGTGGCCACGTGAACGAAAACTATGCGCGCGAAGTGATGGAGCTGCACACTCTGGGCGTGGGCAGCGGCTACACCCAGGCGGATGTGACCAACCTGGCGCGCGCGCTCACCGGCCTGGGGGTGGACCTGCTGGACAAGCCGGTGCGGGTGCGCTCGGCGCTGCGCGCCGATCTGTGGCGGCAGGGACTGGTGGTGTTCAACCCCGCGCGGCACGACCCCGATCCCAAGACCGTGCTCGGCCACACCCTGCAGGGACGCGGCCTGGACGAAATCGACGAGGTCATCGCGCTGCTGGCCGATCACCCCGCCACGGCGCGGCACATCAGCACGCAACTGGCGCAGTACTTCGTCGCCGACGTTCCGCCCCCGGCGCTGATTGAGGGCATGACGCAGCGCTGGCGTGCCACGGGCGGCCAGATCGCCGAGGTGCTGCGGGCCATGTTCACCGGCCCGGCGTTCATCGCCAGTCTGCGCCAGCCCCAGTTCAAGGACCCGACGCGCTATGTGCTGTCGGCGCTGCGCGCCACGCTGGGGGACGAGCCGATCCGCAACCCGCAGCCGGTGCTGGGCATGCTGGCCCGGCTGGGCGAACCGCTGTTCGGGCGCCAGACGCCTGACGGCTATCCGCTGGGCGCCGGCGCCTGGGACGGCTCGGGCCAGCTCACCGCGCGCTTCGAAGTGGCGCGGCAGATCGGTGGCGGCGCGCCCGCACTGTTCGCCCCGCCGCCGGACTTCATGCGCCAGAGCGCCCCGTCCGCCGCGGAGGACAGGGCCCAGACCATGGACGCGCCGCTGGCCGACCACGCCAGGGACAGGCCGCCGCACCGCCCGCCGCCCGATCTGGCGCGCAGCGCGGTCTATCTGGCGCAACAAAACCAGCTCAGCACCGCCACCCTGCGGGCGCTGGCGCAGGCCGACAGCCGCCTGAGCTGGAACGCGCTTTGGCTGTCGTCGCCGGAATTCATGAACGTCTGAAGGACCTCGCCATGCAACGCCGCCATTTCCTGCAAACCGCCACCGCCGCCGCGCTGGCCGCGCCCATGAGCCGCCTCTGGGCGGCGCCCGCGGCGCAGGGGCAGCCCAAATTCATCCTGGTGTTTTTGCGCGGTGCCTACGACGCCACCAATCTGCTGGTGCCTCATGCCAACAGCTTCTACTACGCGTCGCGCCCGCATATCGCCGTGCCCCGGCCGGGCGAGGGCGCCGATGCGGCCATTGCGCTGAACGCCGACTGGGCGCTGCATCCCGCGCTGCGCGAGTCCATGCTGCCGCTGTGGCAGGCCGGGCAACTGGCCTTCGTGCCCTTCGCCGGTACGCGCGACATGACCCGCAGCCACTTCGAGACCCAGGACCACATCGAGCTCGGCCAGGGACCGCAGACCCGTGATTTCAACGACGGCTTTCTCAACCGCCTGGTGCGGCAGATCGGCGGCCGCGCGCAGCCCATGGCTTTCACCGCGCAGCTTCCGCTCTCGCTGCGCGGCACGCAGCGCGTGCCCAACCTCGCCATCGCCCAGGCCGGACATACCGGCATCGACGATCGCCAGCGGGCACTGATCGAAAGCATGTGGAGCCATTCGGCGCAAGGCGCCGCCGTGCGCGAAGGCTTCGCCGTGCATCAGACCGTGGCGCAGGACATGCAGGCCTCGGGCTGGCAGGCCGAGATGGTCGCCGCCAGCCGCGGCGCGGTGGCGCCCAAGGGCTTCGTCGCCGAGGCCGTGCGCATCGGCGGACTCATGCGCGACAGCTTCAACGTCGGCTTCATCGACGTGGGCGGCTGGGACACCCATGTGAACGAAGCCACCGACAACGGCGCCCGCGGCCAGCTCGCCGACAAGCTGGCCGCACTCGGCCAGGGGCTGGCAGGGCTGGCGCAGGCCATGGGCCCCGCCTGGCGCAACACCACCGTGGTCGTGCTCAGCGAGTTCGGCCGCACCTTCCGCGAAAACGGCAACCGCGGCACCGATCACGGCCACGGCACCGTGTACTGGGTGTTGGGCGGCGC
>JAJTBQ010000310.1 GCA_021286835.1 Thiomonas sp. | reverse complement strand
TGGGTGTCTGGTTCAGCCAGCGCACCACCTCATACCCATAAAGGAGACTGCCATGCAACACATCCCCCTGCGCGCCGCGCCTCGCGCCGATCGGGCGCCCGTCCGTCCTTGAGCGGCGGCGCCTTTACCCAGCAAATCACAAAAGGAGTAAACCATGTCTAGCGAATTGAAGTGCCCGTTTGCGGGTGGATCCCTGACTCAAGCGATGGCCGGTGCCCACAGCAATGCGGAATGGTGGCCGAACCAGCTCAATATCGGCATCCTGCAGCAGCAATCCGAGAAGTCCAACCCGATGGGCGAGGCGTTCAACTATGCCGAGGCCTTCAAGACCCTCGATCTCGACGCGGTGGTGGCCGACCTCAAGACGCTGATGACCGATTCGCAGGACTGGTGGCCTGCCGACTATGGCCACTACGGCCCGCTGTTCATCCGCATGGCCTGGCACGCAGCGGGCACCTACCGTATCGGTGACGGCCGCGGCGGCGCCGGACACGGCCAGCAACGCTTCGCTCCGCTCAACAGCTGGCCCGACAACGTCAACCTCGACAAGGCCCGCCGTCTGCTGTGGCCGGTGAAGCAGAAGTACGGCAACAAGCTGTCATGGGCCGACCTGCTGGTGCTGGCGGGCAATGTCGCGCTGGAAAGCATGGGGTTCAAGACCTTCGGCTTCGCCGGCGGCCGACCCGACCAGTGGGAGCCCGACAACTCGGTGTACTGGGGTTCGGAGGGCAAGTGGCTCGACGACCAGCGCGAAGGCACCAAGCAGAACGAGATGGAAAACCCGCTGGCCGCGGTGCAGATGGGCCTGATCTACGTCAACCCCGAGGGCCCCGGCGGCAAGCAGAACCCGCTGGGTTCGGCGCAGATGGTGCGCGAAACCTTCGCCCGCATGGCCATGGACGACTATGAGACCGTCGCGCTCACCGCCGGTGGCCACACCTTCGGCAAATGCCATGGCGCAGGGCCTGCGACCAACGTCGGCCCCGAACCCGAGGCCGCCCCCACCGAGGAGATGGGGCTGGGCTGGATCAGCAAATACAAGAGCGGCAAAGGCGGCGACCAGATCGGCAGCGGCCTCGAGGGATCATGGACGCCCACGCCCACCCGGTGGGACATGAGCTACCTCGAAGTGCTGTTCGGCAACGAGTGGGTCTCGGTGAAGAGCCCCGCCGGCGCCAACCAGTGGACGCCCAAAACCCACACCGACCAGAACATGGCCCCGGCAGCGGACGATGCGGGCAGGAAGGTGCCGATCATGATGACCGACGCCGACATGGCCATGCGCATGGACCCGGCCTACGAGAAGATTGCACGCCACTTCCTCGCCCATCCCGACGAGTTCGCCGACGCCTTCGCCCGCGCCTGGTTCAAGCTCACCCACCGCGACATGGGCCCGCGCAGCCGCTACCTCGGCAAGCTCGTTCCCAGGGAAGAACTGATCTGGCAAGACCCGGTGCCTGCCGTTGACCATCCGCTGATCTCGGCCGCAGACGTGGCCGCGCTCAAGGCCAAGGTCATGGCCTCGGGCTTGAGCGGCGCCGAGCTGATCTACACCGCATGGTCGTCGGCCTCCACCTTCCGCGGCAGCGACAAGCGCGGCGGTGCCAACGGTGCGCGCATCCGCCTCGATCCGCAGAAGAACTGGGACGTCAACCAGCCGGCTCAACTGGCCAAAGTGCTGGGCAAGCTCGAAGCCATCCAGGCCGAGTTCAACCAGGCGGCGACCGGCGGCAAGAAGGTGTCGTTGGCCGACCTCATCGTGATCGCGGGCCATGCTGCGGTGGAAGCCGCCGCCAAGTCTGCGGGCGTCGAGGTGACCGTGCCCTTCCACGCCGGTCGTACCGACGCGCGGCAGGACCAGACCGATGCGGCCTCGTTCGCCGTGCTCGAACCGAAGGCCGATGGCTTCCGCAACTATGCCAAGAAGGGCCTGGGCGGCGCTGGCGCCGAGCTGCTCGTGGACAAGGCCCAGTTGCTGAACCTCACCGCGCCGGAGATGACCGTGCTCGTCGGCGGCCTGCGGGTGCTGGGTGGCAACCATGGCGGCAGCAAGCATGGCGTGTTCACCCAGCGCGTGGGTGTGCTGTCCAACGACTTCTTCGTCAACCTGCTGGACATGGGCACGAAGTGGGAGCGCACGGGCACCGAAGGGGTGCTGGAGGGCCGCGATCGCAAGACCGGCGCCCCGAAATGGACGGCCACGCTGGCCGATCTGATGTTCGGCTCCAACGCCCAGCTGCGCGCGATTGCCGAGGTCTACGGTCAGCGCGATGCCCAGGCCAAGTTCGCCCGCGACTTCGCCGCGGCCTGGGGCAAGGTCATGGAGCTTGATCGCTTCGATCTGGCCTGAGGCGCCATTCACTCCACACACCTAGGAGGTCATCATGAACCGGCTTCATGGCAGTTTTGATCGCTGGACGCGAGACATCCAGGCGCTGCTGGCCGACCTGGCCAGCGGCGCGGCCTGAACCTTGAGGAAGCCGGCCTGGGCGCAAGCCAAGACCGGCTAGCTGGACTTCGCCGGGCTCGTCCCGGCTTTTTTT
>JAJTBQ010000309.1 GCA_021286835.1 Thiomonas sp. | reverse complement strand
CGCCAGCTCGGCTCGCGTTTCTCGATGAAGGCCTGCACGCCTTCGAGGGCGCAGTCGTCGAGCATATTGCAGGTCATGGTCTGCGCCGCGAGCTGGTAGGCCGCGTCGATGCCGGTCTCGATCTGGCGATAGAACAGCGCCTTGCCCATGCGCACGGCGGCCGCGGGCTTGTTCAGAATGCTCGCAACGAGGCGTTCCACTTCGGCATCCAGCGCATCGGCCGGGGCCACCCGGTTGATGAGGGCACGCTGCTGGGCCGTGGGGGCATCGATGAAGTCGCCGGTCAGGAGCATTTCCATCGCCTGCTTGCGCGGCACATTGCGCGACAACGCCACCCCTGGGGTGGAACAGAACAGCCCATAGTTGACGCCTGAGACGGCAAAGCGAGCGTCGGCGCTGGCCACGGCCAGATCGCAACTGGCGACCAACTGGCAACCCGCGGCGGTGGCGATGCCATGCACCTGGGCGATGACCGGCTGGGGCAGACGCATCAAGCCGGTCATCACCTTGCCACAGCGCGCAAAAAGCGACTGGTAATACGCCTGCGAGGGCTGGGCGCGCATTTCCTTGAGATCGTGTCCCGCGCAGAAGGCGCGCCCTGCTCCGCGCAGGATGACCACGCGGGCGGAGTCGTCTTCCACAAGGGTGTCGATCTGCGCCTGCAGCGCATCGAGCAGAGCCTCCGACAGCGCGTTGAACGCCTGCGGGCGATTGAGCGTCAGGGTGACCACGCCGCGCGCATCGCGCTCGTGGAGAAGGACATCGGTGGGGTTGGACGGATGCGGCATGGTGGTCTCCTTATTGGGCAACGAGGATGTTGCCATCTCATGCTGATCCGTATCTGACGAGGGTCATCGCGGCGGGCAGGTGGCGCCGGAACAATGCACAAAGCCGTCGAGCTGGGCGATGCGGGTGCGGATCATGCCCGACAGACAGGCATCCTGGCGCTGGTTCCAGTCCGCGCCGCCGCGATCGGGCGGGCCGTCGCGGAACAGGCACTCCGCATTCGCCCAGCGTCGCCAGAGGTTCTGCGCGTGGTCCAGCCTTCGCTCGGCATAGGTGCCCATCACCCTTTGCAGTTCGAGACGATAGAGATGCGTCATGCTGTCGTTGAGGGCGTGACGGGTCTGCGCGGCGCAATCCGCGCTCTGCGGCTGCGATAGGCAGATGGGCGGGATCTTCACCTCGGGCGCCGCCTGCGCCTGCCCGAAACACGCCAGCACCAGCACCCCGCTGCACAACACGCCGCGACCACGCATCCTTGGCCTCCATCCTCAAAGATAGATGGAGCCGAGCCGCGCCCACCCGTTCCCCGGGGTTTCAATCGGTCACAACGCCGCCTGGTAGTAGCGGTTCTGCGGGTGCCGCACCTGGGCGAAGAAGTCCCAGCGCTCGGCGATCATGCCCAGGAGATTGCTGGTCAGCGCCAGCGTCCAGCCGACAGCGCGCAAGGGCTCTGGCGTCAAGCCCAGCAGCAGCATGGGCAGCACGAAGCCCAGTCCGACGAAAACCCAGCGCGCGCTCGTCACCCAGCGCTCGCTGCGGCCATGAAAGAACTCGTGGGTATTGAAGGCTCCCGCCGTGAACCCCTTGGACGTCTGCCGGATCACCGGGTTCGCCACCCCGATGGCCGACTGCATCGACCCCGCAGGCGCCAGACCACGCACGCGCAGCAGCGCGGCCAGACGCCCTGCCAGGGCGGCGCCCAGCAAGGCGGCAGCGGCGCGTGCATAAAGCGCCGCCTGCGGGGTCAGCCGCCACAAGGCGAGCACGGTAGCCAGCAGACAGCCGCTGGCCAGGCCCATCAGCATGAAGTTCAGCACGGTCAGCGGCGTGGCCCATTCGCGCAGGAATCGCACGCCGGCATAGATCATCGCGGTACAGACCCAGAGGGCGAGCGCTCCGGCAATCAAGACCGCGGCAAGCAGGGCGGGCCACTGTTGCAACGACAGCAGACTCAGCAGACTCAAGGCGGCGAGCGCCAGAAAGGCGGGCAAGGCGATGACCTCGCGTGAAAGCCAGGACGTGCGCCACATCGCCGCGGCACGCCAGGCGCGCTCGGGACGCCCGAGGTGGCCGAACGAGGCGGCCAGGCCGATCACGCCCAGTCCCAGAATGACCCAGAGGCTCAGGCTCCAGAACGCCAGCCACGATCCGGGCTGCGCGGCGCCCAGAAGCGCCGGCAGCGCCACCACGACCGCAAGGCCCTGGGCGCAGCCGATCAGGGTGGTGAGCAGCAAGACGGAAAAAGCGGGCCGCATGATCAGTGGCTCTCCAGTTGGCTGGCGGCCGGCGCCGCAGGCGCGCCGTGCGTCCGCGTGACCGCGTGGCGATCTTTCCCGAACGTGCCGAAGAGTCGGGCGAACAGACCGCGCGCCTCAACCTCCAGCGCCGCCTCGTTCGGCACCGGACGCGGGGCCGCGGCCTGGCGGGACGCGGCCTGCGGCGACGGTTTCTGCATCTCGTCGGCTGGCGCGGCGCCCTGGGGCAACTGGCGTGGCAGATAGTGGTTGGCCGGACGGGTGCCGAGTTCGGGCATCAGGGCGT
>JAJTBQ010000308.1 GCA_021286835.1 Thiomonas sp. | reverse complement strand
GGCATCAGCGAAATCGCCTCCCAGACCAATCTGCTCGCGCTCAACGCCGCCATCGAAGCCGCACGGGCCGGTGAACACGGCCGCGGTTTCGCCGTGGTCGCCGACGAGGTGCGCAATCTGGCGCGCAAGACCGCCCGCATCACCCATGAGATCGAGGCC
This sequence comes from Thiomonas sp., assembly GCA_021286835.1. Lineage (GTDB taxonomy): Bacteria > Pseudomonadota > Gammaproteobacteria > Burkholderiales > Burkholderiaceae_C > Thiomonas. The sequence goes on along the minus strand of JAJTBQ010000308.1, from coordinate 2,392 downwards.
CTGACCCACAGCCTTCGCGACCAGTCGTCCGACGTCGGCACCGACATGGCCCGCTCCGTGCAACGGGTGCAGCGCGTCGGCGCGCTGGTCACCAATACCGGCGAGACCTTGGCCGAGGTCAAGGCCATGCTCGGCAAGGTTCGCACTGTCACCGCGGAGCAGACCGGCCTGATGCGCCAGCTCGTCAGCGACGCCGACCGCCAGCGCCTCGACGCCGAACAGGCCGCCGAACTGATGCAGGTGCTGGTGGGCCGCTTCGAGGCCATGATGGACCTCATCCGCACCTCTCGCGAACAACTCAAGACTGGCGTCACCGCCGTCTCCAAGTGGCCCGACACCGCCGTCACCCTGCGGGTCTCGCTGGCCATGCACTACCAATGGATCGGCCAGCTCCTCACCGCGGCGCAGAAGCAGGAAAAAGTCGACATGGACGTGTCGAACTTCCACGGCTGCTTCTTCGGCAAGTGGTACTTCGGCGCCGGCGCCGGCTACTTCGGCAGCGATGCTGGCTTTGTCGGCGTCGATTCCGTCCACCAGGACGTGCACCGAACCGGTCAGGCCCTGGTCGAGGCCATCCGCACCGACAACACCCAGCGCACGGCCGAACTGGCCGCCCGCCTCGAAGGCCTGAGCGACACCATCACCGGGCGCCTCGAGGCGCTGATGCGCCAAATCCCCTGATTGCCCCATTCCGCCCACAGGACTCACACCATGAACTCCAACGTTTTGCAAGAAGTCGATGAGCGTTCCAACCTCGCCGGCACCAACAAATTCGAACTCCTGCTGTTCCGTCTCGGGGAAGAACTCCAGTCGTCGCGGCGCGAGCTGTTCGGCATCAATGTGTTCAAGGTGCGCGAAGCGCTGGTGATGCCGCAGGTCACCGTGATGCCCGGCGCGCCCAAGCATGTGCTGGGCGTGGCGAACATCCGCGGACAGATCATTCCGGTCATCGACCTTCCAGCCGTGGTCGGCTGCACTCCCAAGACGGGGCTCAATATTCTGGTGGTCACCGAGTATGAGCGCTCGGTGCAGGGCTTCGCGGTGGAAGAAGTGGAAGAAATCGTCCGGCTGGAGTGGAGCAAGGTGCTGTCGGCCGAAGCCAATGCGGTGGGCGGCATGGTGACCAGCATCGCCCGCCTGGAAGACGATCAGACCACCCGGCTGGCGCTGGTACTCGACGTGGAAAAAGTGCTGCGCGACGTGCTGCCCTCGCGTGTGCACGAAGTCAAGGACACCCACCACATGGGTCCGGCCCTGGGGCTCAAGCCCGGCGCAGTCATTCTCACCGCCGACGACTCCTTCGTCGCCCGCACCCAGATCGAAAAGGCGCTGCAGGCCCTGCAAGCCCCGTTTGTCAGCACCAAGACCGGCAAGGAAGCCTGGGATCGTCTGCAGATCCTTGCAGCCGAGGCGCAGGCCGAAGGCAAGCGGGTGGAAGACAAGGTGCAGCTCGTGCTCACCGACCTGGAAATGCCCGAGATGGACGGCTTCACCCTCACCCGCCACATCAAGAAGGACGACCGGTTCAAGAACATTCCCGTGGTCATTCACTCCTCGCTGTCGGGCTCGGCCAATGAAGACCATGCCCGCAGCGTAGGGGCCGATGCCTACGTGGCCAAGTTCGTCGCCGACGAGCTGGCCCAGACCATCCGCCGCGTGCTTTCGGCGCACGCCTGAACGCCACACCTTGCCCTCAACAGGACCGACCGATGGACGCCGTCTCTCTTCCAGCCGCCAAGGCCGACACGCCGACGTCGGTCTCCACCCCTGCTGAATTTCTGGAGCATTTGCTCACGCAACGACCGATCGACCTGAACCAGACCGCGCCCGAAGGCTGCGGCAACGGGCTGGACGATTTTCTGTCCACGGTCACGCATCTGGTGGACACCACCACGCACAACGCGACCGGTGTGGCCTACGGCATTGCGCGCATCAGTTTCGAGGCCCGCACCGCCACGCAGGATGCGCAGAAAAACGCCCAGACCCAGACCGAACGCATCGGCGCCATGGGCGAAAACCTGGAGCGGTTCATCCGCGGCATCGTGGCCGTGCAGGGACAGGCCGAGGCGCTGCGCGCCGACTCGCAGGGCATCACCCTGCTGAGCACCCGCGGCGCCCGCGAAGCCCATGAAGCCAGCGGCGTGTTCGAGCAGCTCGCCCAGACCACCAGCAGCAACCAGAACGAGATCCAGACCCTGGGCAAGAGCTTTGCGCAGGTCACCGCGGTGACGCAGGTCATCAAGGACATTGCCCAGAAAACCAGCCTGCTGGCGCTCAACGCCAATATCGAGGCCGCCCGCGTTGGCGAGGCCGGGCGCGGCTTTGCCGTCGTGGCCGACGAAATCCGCAAGCTGGCCATGAGCACGCAGAAATCGGTGGAGAGCATCGCCAC
>JAJTBQ010000019.1 GCA_021286835.1 Thiomonas sp. | reverse complement strand
TGGGAGTGAAGCAAGATGCGCATGCTGTTCGGACTGATAGGTTTGCTGTTGACCCTGCTGATCATCGTCTGGCTGGTGCGTACGCAGCTTTCGGGGCAAGTTGGAGCCGCGGGGCCGTCCAACGCGGCCGGTGCGCACGGTGACGAGGGGCAACCCGCTTCGGCCGCACTGAAGCAGTTCAGGCAGTCGCTCGACAAGGCACTGAAAGCGCGTCCCGCCAGCGTGCCCGAATGAATCGTCCGCAGCCTATGTTGGTGCCCGATCCTGAAGCAGACCGCGCGTTCATGCGTCTGGCGCTCGATCAGGCGCAGAACGCCTGGCTGTTGGGCGAAGTGCCAGTGGGGGCTGTGATCGTCAAGGACGGAACGGTCATCGCCACGGGATACAACCGGCCCATCGGCGACCATGACCCCACGGCGCATGCCGAGATCGTCGCGCTTCGGCAGGCTGCCCTGCTGCTGGGAAATTACCGTCTGCCCGAGTGCACGCTCTATGTCACGTTGGAGCCTTGTGCGATGTGCGCGATGGCCCTGCTGCATGCGCGTTTTTCCCGCGTGGTCTTCGGTGCGCGAGACCCCAAGACGGGCGCGGCGGGCAGCGTGGTGGATCTGTTTGCCGATTCGCGTCTGAATCATCACTGCGACGTCACCGCCGAGATCGAGCAGACGGCCTGCAGCGGCTTGCTTCAAGATTTCTTCCGTGCCCGACGACAGGCGCAGAAACGGCCCGCCCATCCCGAGCACGATGCCTGTCTCTCGGGCATCGAGGTCACAGAGCTCGATATCGAGCCGCCTGTTTCCTGATCCCTCCTCATCCTTCAGCCTCGTTCTCTCCGATGCACGACATCAACCCCAGTTCCGGCCAGACGCCCAGTCGCGGCTTGCTCCGCCTCGTATCCCCTGCAGGGGCCGTACAGGAACCCGCACGGCTGGAAATGGCCGAAACTCACCTGCGGAACTTGGGCTTTCGCGTGCACCTGGGCGCCCAGGCGCTGGCGCGCGTACAGCGTTTTGCGGGGACCGACGCCCAGCGGCTTCGTGCCATCCACGACGCGGCGCGAAGCCGGGCGGACGTGGTCATGATGACACGAGGCGGCTATGGTTTGAGCCGTCTGCTGCAGGCGATCGACTACGACTTGCTGGCGCAGGCCATCAAGGAACGCAAGCAGATGTGGGTCGGACACAGCGACTTCACCGCTTTGCAACTCGCCTTGCTGGCCAAGACCGGTGCCGTCACGTTCAGCGGTCCGATGGCGTCCTACGACTTCGGTGAGAACAAGGCGGACGACATCACGGTCGACTGTTTTCTGGATGCCGTGGATGGCACCCTGGAAGCCGTGGGTTTTGTCTGCGATGATGCGCCGCGAGGCCTGGATGTCGAAGGGGTACTCTGGGGCGGCAATCTGGCCATGGTCGCAAGCCTGATCGGCACGCCCTACCTACCCCGCGCCAAAGGCGTGCTGTTCCTGGAAGATGTGAATGAACACCCGTACTGCGTGGAACGCATGTTCAGTCAACTGCTGCATGCCGGGGTTGCTCAGCGGCAGAAGGCGGTGCTTCTGGGGCAGTTCACCGCCTACAAACTCAGCGCCCACGACGCGGGATACGACCTGAACTCGGCGGTGCAGTGGCTGCGTGCCCAACTCAAACCGCTCGGGGTGCCGGTGTTGACAGGGCTGCCGTTTGGCCACGTCCGCACCAAACTGACGCTACCTCACGGTGTTCGTACCAGGGTGCTGCGAGACGGGCAGGAGGTTTTTCTGTTCTTTCCGCACGCGCATCATTGATGCCCCGCGCGGCCCGGTCATGAACCGGGTTCAGGCGGCGGTCATTTGCGCCGCTGTTCGTACTCGCGGCGAAGCCGTTCCTGTTCGCCAGGCGGCAGGCGCTTGAAGCGTTCCTGCTCCTGCAGAATGCGCTCGCGCTGCTGCTGGGGCATGCGCTCCCATCGCTGATAAGCGCCCTGACCGTCGCGCTGATTGGCCGAAGCCGAGGGCGCCAGTCCTACGGCGCCGACAAGGGCGACCGAGAGCGCGAGCGCAGTCGGTCGCGCCGCGCGAAGCCAGAGAGCGTGGCGTTCAGGCCGGATTGCCATTTTGCAGCCCCTGTTGCAGCATTTGCGGGTGGTTGGAAAGCCACTGATAGAACTCGATGTTCTGCACGGCGTCTGCGACCTGCGGGCTGAGCGTTTGAGATCCAAGTCCACCGGGATACGTTTCGTTGGCGGTCATGAGATGTGGCACGCTGATGAACACCGCCAGGGCCAGCGAGGCGGTTGCCATGCCCGCGGCAAAGACACGGGGCCAGCGCACGGTGCGCGAGTGGCGGCGGGGCATGCGCGCGGCCAATTGCGGCAAGGGTGCCAACAGAGTGCTCAGACGCTGCCCGAACTGCAACGCGTGTTGGCACTGCGGGCAGTCCTTCAGATGAACCTCGATCTGCGCCGCCTGTTCAGCCGACGCCAGACCACTGCGATATTGGTCGATCTGAGCGGGAGTGAGATGGTTGCGGGTGGTCATGATGGCACCTGATTCAGGCAGTTCAAACTTTAGCGGGATGGTCGGATTCAAGCAATTCCCTCAAGCGGGTGAGCGCGCGCATATGGTGCGTTTTGACGCTGCCTTCGCTGACTTTCATCGCTACGGCAGTGTCCACGATGGACAAACCCTCCATCTCCCGCAACAAAAACGCCTCGCGCTGCCTGGGGCTGAGGGTTGAGATCGCGTCGGCGATGCGCCCTGCAAGCTGGCCGTTGGAGATCTGTTGCTCGGGCCCGAGTCCGCCGTCGGCTATCTGCTCCCAACTGGGGGGCTGGTCATCTTCCTCGTCGCTGGAGAAGAAGAAATCGAAAATCTTCTCCACCTTGCGCCGACGGTGCATGTCGGTGATGCGATTGCGCAGAATGCTGTAGAAGAGCGGCGCCCATTCCTCAGCCGGCCGCAATTTGTAGTTGCTCACCAGCTTGAGCAGGCTGTCCTGAACCACGTCGGCAGCCAGTGCCGCATCGCGCAACTCAATGAGCGCCATGCGGGTGGCCCTCACGCGGACGTCGGCGCAAAACCGGTTGAGTTCGGCGGAGTCGAATGGCGTGGCGTCGGTCACGAGTGCTTGGGGGAGGGCGTAAGCATGATCCATAGCATAGTGGCCAGTTCAGGCGGGTCGGTTCTGGTCGAAAACAGGGTTCTCTTGCGGGTAACGCCGGGCTGGGCGTCTTGATGACAGTCTGTTGTCCTGCCGATTGAAAATTTCTGTTTCCTGCCGCGCCTCGCTCCACGACGGCGCTCCGTAGAATGGCGGCGCCAATCCATTCCCGCGCCTCTCGTGAACCCTCGTCTCGCCCAGCTTCAGCCCTATCCGTTCGAAAAACTGCGTCTGCTTCACCAGGGCGTGACGCCTTCGCCGCAGTGGTCGGCGATCAGTCTGGGCATCGGCGAGCCCAAGCATCCGACCCCGCCTTTCATACAGGAGGCGCTTGCCGCGCATCTGGAGGGCCTGGCGGTCTACCCCAGCACGATCGGCAGTGGGGCATTGCGCAAGGCATGCGCGCAATGGGCGCAGCGCCGCTACGCCGTAGACCTGGACCCGCAGCGCCAGGTGCTGCCGGTCAACGGGTCGCGGGAGGCGCTGTTCGCCCTGGCGCAGACCGTGGTGGATGCGGACAAGGCCGCAGCCACGGTGGTTTGCCCGAATCCGTTCTATCAAATCTATGAAGGGGCGGCGCTGCTCGCCGGGGCGCAGCCGTATTTCGCCGCGGTGGACGCGCAGCGCAACTTCGCGGTGGACTGGGCGGCGGTGCCCGAGTCCGTCTGGCAGCGCACCCAGCTTCTGTACGTCTGCTCGCCCGGGAACCCGACCGGGGCGGTGATGCCTCTGGAGGAATGGAAGCTGCTGTTCGAGCTCTCCGACCGGCACGGTTTTGTCATCGCGAGCGACGAGTGCTATTCGGAAATCTGGTTTGGGCCGCAGGCGCCGCTGGGCGGATTGGAAGCGGCCCGACAGTTGGGGCGGACGGATTTCCGCAATCTCGTTTACTTCACCTCGCTGTCCAAGCGATCGAATGTGCCGGGCCTGCGGTCGGGCTTTGTCGCCGGTGACGCGGAGCTGATCGCGGCGTTCACCCGCTATCGCACCTACCACGGCAGCGCCATGGGGCCGGCGGTGCAGGCGGCAAGCGTGGCCGCCTGGAACGACGAGGCGCACGTCGAGCACAACCGTGCGCTGTACCGCGAGAAATTCGCCGCGGTGCTGCCCCTGCTGCAGCCGGTGATGGTCGTGCGTCTGCCCGATGCCGGGTTCTACCTGTGGGCGGCCACGCCGGTCGACGATGCGCAGTTCTCCCGCGGCCTGCTCGAAAAATACAATGTCACCGTCTTGCCCGGCAGCTATCTGGCGCGCGAGCAGGGCGGCGTCAATCCGGGGCGCGGACGCATCCGCATGGCCCTGGTCGCTCCGCTGGACGAATGCGTCGAAGCAGCCCGCCGTATCGCCGCCTATTGTTCTGAACTGATCCACTCACAAAGACCCTCACCATGACGCAACAACTGCAGACCCTCATCGACCAGGCCTGGGAAAACCGCACCGAATACAGCCCGGCCAACGCGCCGGCCGAGTTGCGCGAGGCCGTGGGGCATGTGATCGACCAGCTCAATGTCGGCAAGCTGCGCGTGGCCGAGCGGGCCGGCGGCGAGTGGGTGACCCATCAATGGCTGAAAAAGGCGGTGCTGCTGAGCTTCCGCCTGCATGACAACGTGGCCATGCAGGCGGGTGATCTGCACTTTTTCGACAAGGTGCAGACCAAGTTTCACAACCTCGACGAAGCCCAGATGCGCGCCACCGGCGTGCGCGTGGTGCCGCCGGCGGTGGCCAGGCACGGGTCTTACATCGCGCCCAATGTGGTGCTGATGCCCTCGTATGTGAACATCGGCGCCTATGTGGACGAAGGCACGATGGTCGATACCTGGGCGACCGTGGGCTCTTGTGCCCAGATCGGCAAGAACGTGCATCTCTCTGGCGGCGTGGGCATTGGCGGGGTGCTGGAGCCGATCCAGGCGAACCCGACCATCATCGGCGACAACTGCTTCATCGGTGCGCGCTCCGAAGTGGTGGAGGGCGTGATCGTCGAAGACAATTGCGTCATCTCGATGGGGGTCTACATCGGCAAATCCACCAAGATCTATGACCGCGCCACCGGCGAAGTGAGCTATGGCCGCATCCCCGAGGGTTCGGTGGTGGTCAGCGGCAACCTGCCGAGCAGCGACGGCAAGTACAGCTTGTATTGCGCGGTGATCGTCAAGCGGGTGGACGCCCAGACGCGCTCCAAGACCAGCATCAACGAACTGCTGCGGGCCTGACAGCTGGCGCACCGCATCGAGATCTCGGTCACCAACACCAAGGGGGATGTATGTCGGCAATGGAGCGTTTGTTCAAGCTGATGGCGGAGAAGAAGGCTTCCGACATCTACATCAGTCCGCACGCCCCCATCCTCATCCGCATCAACGGGCATGCGGTTGCCGTGAACCGGCAGGTCTTGACGCCGGAGGAACCCTTCCGTCTGCTGGCCGAAGCCGTGGGGCATGAGCGGGCGGCCGAAGTCACGCGAACCGGCGAACTCAACATCGGCCTGCCGCGGCCTGGCCTGGGCAGCTTCCGGATCAGCGCCTTCCGCCAGCGCGGCAGCGTGGCGATGGTGGTGCGCTACATCCCCGGTGAAATTCCGGCGCTGGAATCGCTGAATCTGCCGGGCGTTCTGGCCGATCTGGTGATGGAAAAGCACGGCTTGCTGCTCATGGTGGGCTCCACGGGGGCGGGCAAGAGCACGACTCTGGCGGCGATGATCGACTATCGCAATGCCAACAAGACGGGCCATATCCTCACGCTGGAAGAGCCCATCGAATACCTGTTTTCCAACCGCAAGTCGATTGTCAATCAGCGCGAGGTCGGCATCGATACCGAATCGCTCGCGGTCGGCTTGAAGAACGCGCTGCGCCAGGCGCCCGATTGCATCATGATCGGCGAGATCCGCGATCAGGCGACCATGAGTGCGGCGCTGCAGTACGCCCTGTCAGGCCATCTCTGTCTGGCCACGCTGCACGCCAACAACAGCTATCAGGCGCTCAACCGCATCGTCGGCTTCTATCCCATGGACCAACGGGCCGCGCTGTTCAACGACATGGCCTCGGGTCTTCGGGGTATCGTCTCGCAGCGGCTGCTGCGAGCGAGCGCCGGCGGGCTGACGCCCGCGGTGGAAATCATGCTCAACACACAGCTCGTGCGCGAGTTGATCGAGAAGGGCGACTTCTCCGGCGTCAAGGAGGCGATGGAGAAATCCATGGCCGAAGGCTCGCAGACTTTCGAGCAGGCGCTGGCCACCATGGTGATCGACGGCGTGGTCAGTCGTGAAGAAGCGTTGGCCTACGCCGATTCGCCGACCAATCTGCTCTGGCGCCTGGAGAACGACGCCACCCTGCGCAAGCAGGCCGTGCCCGCCGAGGCGATCGAAGACGATACGCCCTCATTCACCGAAATCACCCTCGACCTGGACTCGCCGCGCTGAAGGCGCTGTTCAGGCGCTTCCCATTGCCGCATGTCTCCCACTCAAACCCTGGTCCATGACCTGATTTCCCGCCACTCCATCACGCCACTGGACGGGGGCTGCCAGCGCGTGCTGCGCGACCGCCTGGACGCGCTGGGCTTCGTCTGCGAAACCGTGGAAAGCGGGCCGGCCGACTTTCGCGTGACCAATCTCTGGGCCCTGCGCCCGGGTTCGCAGCCCGATGCCGCGGTGCTCGTGTTCGCCGGCCACACCGACGTGGTGCCTACCGGACCGCTGGATCAGTGGCAGAGCCCGCCGTTCACCCCGACGGTACGCGATGGCAGGCTGTACGGCCGCGGCGCCGCCGACATGAAGACCTCTCTGGCGGCGATGGTGGTTGCGGTGGAGGAGTTTCTGGCGGCGCATCCCCAGCCGAAACATGCGATCGCCTTTCTGCTCACCAGCGACGAGGAAGGTCCGGCGCGGGATGGCACGGTCAAGGTGTGCGAGCTGCTGGCTGCGCGCGGCCAGCGTCTGGACTGGTGCATCGTGGGCGAGCCCACCTCCACGTCGGCACTGGGCGATGTGATCAAGAACGGGCGGCGTGGTTCGCTCTCCGGCCGGCTCACGGTTCGCGGCGTGCAAGGACACATCGCCTATCCGCATCTGGCCCGCAACCCCATTCATCTTGCCGCGCCTGCGCTGGCCGAGCTCGCGGCTCTGCGCTGGGACGAGGGCAATGCCCACTTTCCGCCGACCTCCTGGCAGATGTCCAACATCCATGCGGGCACCGGGGCGAGCAATGTCATTCCGGGCGAGCTGGTGGTGGATTTCAACTTCCGTTTCTCCACCGAATCCACGCCGGATCAGCTCAAGCGGCAGGTCCACGCCACACTCGACCGCCATGCGCTCGATTACACCCTCGACTGGACCTTGGGCGGCGAACCCTTCCTGACGGCGCCCGGCGCGCTCTCTTCGGCGCTGCAGGCGGCCATCCGCGCCGAGACCGGTCTGGAGGCCGAGCTGTCCACCACCGGGGGAACGTCCGATGGCCGGTTCATCGCCAAGATCTGCCCTCAGGTCGTCGAGTTCGGCCCGGTGAACGCCAGCATTCACAAGATCGACGAATGGGTCGAGGTGGACGCGATCGATCCGCTCAAGAACATCTACCGCCGTACCCTCGAGGCCTTGGTGGCATGACGCTGCCAGCCGAACCGGCGACGCCGATGTCGTCAGCGCGAACCCTGGGCGCAGCCTGGGCGCTGTCGGCACAGGTTCTCAAAGCCGCGAATCTCGACTACGGGCATGGCTGCGCCAGCGCCGAAGACGAGGCCGCATGGCTGGTGCTGCATGTGGCGGGCCTTCCCGCCTCCGAAGCACCGTGGTTCGCCGAGCATGCCGAACAGGCGCTGAGCCCGGAGCAGGCGCAGCGGGTGGACGCGCTGACGGTTCAGCGCGTGACGACTCGGCAGCCCATGGCCTACGTGCTCGGGGAGGCGTGGCTGGTGGGCCTGCGTTTCGCGGTGGACCCGCGCGTCATCGTCCCGCGTTCCTTCATTGCCGAATTGCTCGACGATGGCGCGCTCGATCCCTGGCTGATCGAGCCGCCCCGCCGCGTGCTCGATATGTGCTGCGGCTCGGGCTGTCTGGCCATCCTGGCCGCACTGGCCTGGGAGGAGGCCGAGGTTGACGCGGCCGATCTCTCGCCGGACGCCTTGGCCGTCGCCGAGATCAACCGGCAGCATTACGCGCTGCAGACGCGCCTGCACCTTCTCGCCTCCGATCTCTGGGCGGCGTTTGCGCCTTCTCAGGTCTACGACCTGGTGCTGTGCAACCCGCCCTATGTGCCCACCGCCAGCATGCAGACCTTGCCCGAGGAATACCGGCACGAGCCGTCGCTGGCGCTCGCGGGCGGCGCCGACGGCATGGATCTGGTGCGGCGCTTTCTGCAGAAGGCGCCCGCCCACCTGTCTGACCATGGCGTCGTGGTGCTGGAAGTCGGCAACGAGCGTGCGGCCTTCGAGGCGGCGTTCCCGTCGCTGCCCGCGATCTGGCTGGAGACCGAACTGCATGCCGAAGGCGTCTGCGTGCTGCTGGCACACGACCTGCGCGAAGCGTTCGCCGCATGATCCGGCTGACCGACATCGTCTTGCGGCGTGGCATCCAGGTGGTGCTCGACCAGGCCAGTCTGACCCTGCATCCGGGTGACAAGGTTGGCCTGGTGGGCGTGAACGGCGCCGGGAAGTCGTCGTTGTTCGCCCTCTTGCTCGGCGGCTTGCACGAGGACGCGGGCAGGCTGGACAAGCCCGCGAACTGGCGTCTGGCCACCGTGGCACAGGACGTGCCCGATTCCGACGACACGGCCGTTGACTTCGTCCTGCACGGCGATCTGGCGCTGCAAGCGGCGCAGCTGGCCCTGCAGACCGCGATGCAGACGCCCGAGCACGATGAGGCGTCGGGCCATGCCCTGGCCGAAGCGCAGCACGCCTTCGAGCTGGCGGATGGCTACACCGCCCGCGCCCGTGCCGAAGCCTTGCTGCTGGGGCTGGGTTTCAGCGTGGCCGAACTGCGCAAGCCGGTGATGCATTTTTCCGGCGGCTGGCGCATGCGACTGGCGCTGGCCCAGGCGCTGTTCGCGCCCAGCGACTGTCTGCTGCTCGACGAGCCGACCAATCACCTCGACCTGGATGCCCTGGTCTGGCTGGAGCAATGGCTGGCGCGCTATCCCGGCCTGCTGCTGGTCATCTCGCACGACCGCGAATTTCTCGACGCGGTGTGCCGCGTGACTGTGCATCTCGACGGTGGCAAGCTCACCCGCTACGGCGGCAACTACACCCTGTTCGAAGAGCAGCGGGCCGAGAAACTTCTGCAGCAGCAGGCCGCGTTTGCCCGTCAGCAGCAAGACATCGCGCGGCTGACGCGCTTTGTCGAGCGGTTCCGTGCCAAGGCGACCAAGGCACGTCAGGCCCAGAGCCGCATGAAGGCGCTGGAGCGCATGGAGCGGCTGGCGCCGGTCTATCTGAGCGGCGCCTTGCGTATCGAGATGCTCGAGCCCGTGAGCCAGCCGCAGCAGTTGCTCACCTTGAGCGAGGCCGATTGCGGCTACGGCGATCCTCCCGTGCTGCGCGGCGTGGCGCGCGAGATCACCGGCGGGCAGCGCATCGGCATCCTCGGCGCGAACGGGCAGGGCAAGTCCACGCTGGTGAAAACGCTGGCCGGCGTGCTGGCCCTGCGTGCGGGACAGCGCCGGGAAGGCAAGGGGCTGGTGATCGGCTACTTCGCACAGCAGGAAGTGGACGTGCTGCGATTGGACGAGACGCCGCTGCAGCACATGCAGCGGCTGGCGCGCGACATCGCTCCCCACACGTCGGAGCAGGAATGGCGCAATTGGCTTGGCCGCTATCAGTTCGACGGCGACATGATGACGCGGGCCTGCGGCAGTTTTTCCGGCGGGGAAAAGGCGCGCCTGGCGCTGGCCCTGGTGATCTGGCGGCGCCCCAATCTCTTGCTGCTGGATGAACCCACCAACCACCTCGACCTGCCCACCCGCGAAGCGCTCGCCATGGCCTTGCAGGATTTCGCTGGAACGGTGCTGCTGGTTTCGCACGATCGTGCCCTGCTGCGCGCCACCTGCGACGCGTTCTGGCTGGTCGCGGATGGCCAGGTGCAAGACTTTGACGGCAGTCTCGATGACTACCAGCAGTGGGCGCTGGCGCGCACCTCGCAGCGCCAGAGCGCGGCGCAGGAGAAGCCGCCGTCGCCCGAGGCTTCAGGCGAACCGTCTGCCAGCGTCGATCGCAAGGAGGCGCGCCGCCAGCAGGCGGAGCAGCGGCAGCAGCGTGCACAGCAACTCAAGCCGGTCAGGGCCGAGTTCGCGCGCGTGGAGCAGGAGTTGCATCGGCTCGAAGCGGAGCGCGCCGATCTGGAGGCGGCGCTGGCGCATCCCGACACGCCCGCCGCGGATCGGGTGGAGCAATCACGGCGTCACCATGCGCTGAATACGCGCATCGCCAGCCTCGAAGAGCGCTGGCTTGAACTCGGCGAACAACTCGAATCGCTGCAGGGGGCGTGAATCGGCGGGAGCGGACATGAGCGTGGAAAAAATTGATCCATGCTGATATCCAGACGTGTTCATCCGAGTAAATTACTAGGGTTTTCCCGATCCCTGCGCCGCGACGGCGCGCTCACCACGGAGCCCTCATGAAACAAACCCTGCTGCAAGAAAAATACCCCGTCTATGTCGCCGAAATCTCGAAGACCGAGACGCGCCACGCCACGGTCGAAGACGTGATCGCCTACTTCAAGGACAAGATCGCCGCCAACCCCAAGGTGAAGTTCATCGGCGTGTTCGATCACTACGCGCACACGACGCAGATCGGCGGCACCATCGCCCCGGAGATCAAGGCGGCCGCCGAGGTGATCTTTTGCTTCGGCATCGCCTTGCCCAACCCCCTGGTCCTGGCCGTGCGTCCCCGTTCCATCGGCATTGCAGACCTCGGCGACAAGTTCGTCGTCACTTTTCTCGAAGCGCCCATGGCGCCCGCGAACGAGGCCATGGAAGCCTGGACCAAGGGCCTGCGCAACGCCGACTGAGGTCTTTGTCGCAAGGTCGATGCCGCGCCCTTTCGGCGCGGCATTTTCATGTCGGCCCGGCCTCAGGCGGGTCGGCGCGCCACCCGCCACAGCAGCAAGGCGAAGCAGCTCGCAGCGACCCCCAGCCCGGCGGTGTTGCCCATCCAGAATCCTGCCGCGCCCTGCAAGGACGGCGGGGAAATGCCCAGGGTGTTGAAGCCCATGACATAGCCTCCCCCCAGCCCGAGGCCCCAAAGCGAGAGGGCATAGAGCACGCTGGGCAGCACGGCAACGTGATACGAGCGAAGGATGAAGGCGCTGGTGGACTGCACGGCATCGAACACCTGATAGAGCGCGATGAACAGGAACAGGTGATTGGCGACCGCCTGAACCTGCGCGTCGGCGGTGTACCAAGAGATGATGCGGCCGCGCTCGAACCAGACCGTCAGGCCCAGGCCGATGGAGATCAGCGCCGCGGCGCCCACGCCGCTCCAGGCCGTGTGCCGCGCCGCGCGGGCGTGACCGGCGCCGAGGTGCTGCGCCACCACGGAGCCGGTGGCGATGGAAATGGAGAGCGGCAACATGTAGAGCACCGTGGCGAAATTGGCGGTGATCTGGTGCGCTGCCAGCACCGTGTCGCCCAGCCTTGCGATGAACAGTGCCATGAAGGTGAAGGCGGACACTTCGACCAGCAGGCTCAGACCGATGGGGCCACCCAGCCGCAACAGATGGGCCTGCGCCGACCAGGCCGGCCAGTCCCAGCGCGAGAGCGCGGCATAGGGGCGCAGCGCGGCGCTGTAACGGTGCTGCAGCACCGCGACGGCCAGCAGGCCATATTGCGTGAGCACGGTCGCCAAGGCGCAGCCTTCGGCTCCCAGCGGTGTCATGCCGTGCAGGCCAAAGCGATCGGGCAGCAGGAAAACCGCGTTGAGCAAGAGCTTGAGGCCGAGTCCGCCGATCTGCAGGGCCGCCGTGAGCAGGGGCCGCGAAATCGCCTGGCTGAGTGCCGCATGGACACGAAACGCCAGTGCGGCAGGCAGGCCCAGCGCGAGAAGGACCAGATAGCGATCGACCGTGGCATCCCTGGCTTGTCCCGCCAATGCCAGCAGGGGCTGGGGCCAGAGCAGTACAGCCACGCCAAGGGCGCAAAGTCCAGCGGCAAGCCACAGCCCTTGGCGGAAGCTGGCGCCCACCGCATCGGGATGGCCCGCGCCGAAGCCGCGTCCGAAGGTGGGCAGCAGCGACTGGGTGACCCCCGAGAGTGACACGAACAAGGTGATGTAGATCGCCTGGCCGACCGATAGGGTGGCGAGGCTGGACGTCGAGGCGAAATGGCCCAGCATCACCGTGTCGGCCACACCGAAGCCGATGACCGCAAGCTGCCCGATGAGCACGCTCACGGCCAGACGCAACAGATTGCGCAGGGAACGCACGACCAACGTCCCTCAGGTTCAGGGCGAAAGCCGTTGATACAGGTAGAAGGTCGCGCCGCGGTCGCCCGGCCGCCCCCCCTGCCAGATCAGCCGCCACTCGGAGGCGGCCAGCGGCGCGCGGGTTCCCAGCGCGTAGGGGCAGACGGTGTCCTGCGTGCGCGAGAAATCCAGCCCGCTCCAATAGCCGATCAAGGCCTGGCTCGTGAGGTCGACGCCCACAGACTGCAGACACGGCTTGCCCACCTGCATGGACAAGGCGCTGGCGCTGCGGACGGCGTGCGCCAAGGCGTGCCCGACATTGCGGTAGGTGCTCGCATAGTTCAGAACCGGCATCCAGAGACTGCCAACCAGCACCCAGGCCAGGGTGACGCCGCTGGCCGAGAGCACCATGCCCTTCCATAGAGGGTGTCGATGTCGCCCGGTTCGCCAAAGCACCACGGCACCCCAGGCCAGGGTGGCCACCAGCGAGATGGCGAGGGCGATCGGATCAAGGCTGAAGTGAAAACCCGGCGCCAGCCGCGCGATATTCGCCGCGGGCTTGGCCGGCCAGCCGACAAACATGGCCAGCCACATCACCCACACGACCAGGGCCAGCAGGCTGTAGAACAGCACGGCGAACCAGTCGATGGCAGCCAGGCCGGCGCGGCGCATGACCGGCAGGGCGAATCCCGAGAGAATCGCCAGCGGCGGCAGGGCCAGCAGGAAGACCTTGTCGTTGTTGCCCAAGGCCAGTGCGCTCAGCAAGGCCAACAAGGCCAGTGCCCACGCCGTTCGCAGGTGCCAGGCCAGCAGCGATTCGCGCCAGCGCCACAAGGCCCAGGCCGCCAGAGGCCAGGCGGGCCAGGTGAACCAAAGCCCGATGCGGAAGAAGTCGCCCAAGGTTGCCGGATCGGGCCACGCTCCGTGCCTGGACCATCCGAGGCGGGACTCGGCCCACAAGCCTGCGATCATGCCCACGGTCAGCGCCAGCGCGGCAGCCCAGTTCCTGCCGGCGAGCAGACTCTCCCACAACAGCGCGACGAGCACGAGAGCCAGAAGCAGCGCGAACCAGCCCGCTGCCGTCAGAGCAAGGCACAGCAAGCCGGCCGCGATCCAGCCAGCCGCCTTCCAGGGCTTGCGCGGAAGCAAGGACACGCCCAACAACACCCCGCTGATGGCGGCGAGCTGGACGACCTGGGTCGACGCCTCATGACCCCGCCCGAGCAGGCCCAGCGTGGCCAGCAAGGTGAGCAGCACGCCGTCGGCGATGGCGCGGGCATAGTCGTTGGGCGCGATGGGGGAGCCAAATGCGGGCCGCACAGGTTGCGCGTCGTCATGGCGGGCGAAGTGAAAGGCGGCGTACCACGTCAGACTCATGCTGGCGGCCAGCGCCAGCATGAACGGCACCCGCGATGCGAGGATGGGCCCCAGCCAGCCTCCAAGAGTCTGGATCGATCCGGCGCCAAGCCAGTGAGCGAGCCATCCTCCGTTGATCGCATGACCGTACAGGACGGGATGCCACCAGGAGGTTGCGCCCTGAGCCATCTGCCACATCACCGCAAAGCTCAGTCCATCGGTGCGCCAGGGGTCGCGCCCCAGAAACCCCGGCAGGATGTAGGCCGCGCAGAGCAGCAGCAGCAGCGGACGGGGCAGCTTTCCTACGGCACCCGGTTGCAGCGCTGGGCGCGCCGCGGGCCTGCGGGTCTGTCCGTGAGAAAACGGCGAGCTCATGGCGTATCAGGTCAAGGAAGAATGAAAACAACAACGGGCAGCCTAGCTGCCCGTTGTTGAGGTGAGTGCGGGGTTGCGAGCAACCCCTTGGCGAGGCAGGCGCTCAGGCCTTGCCGGCCGCCTTGGCGAACTTCTGACGGAACTTCTCGACGCGGCCGCCCAGTGTATCCACGCTCTTTTGCTGGCCGGTGTAGAAGGGGTGCGATTCGGCGCTGGTTTCAACCTTGTACAGCGGCACTTCGCGACCATCGTCGAGCTTGACGGTTTCGCGGGTCTGCGCGGTGGACGAGATGAGGATCTTCGAGCCGGTCGACAGGTCGAGGAAGCAGACTTCGCGGTATTGGGGGTGGATTCCTGATTTCATGGGGGTTCCTAGATCAAACGCTAGCCGCCGACAGGTCTGAAAGGTGTGCCGTCGGTACTTGGCAAAACACGGCATTATTGCAGATTTCGCGCAAGTCTCAACCGCCTCGACGCATCAGATCGAAGAATTCGGCGTTGTTCTTGGTCTGCTTCATCTTGTCGAGCAGGAACTCCATGGCCTGGATCTCGTCCATCGGATAGAGCAGTTTGCGCAGAATCCAGGACTTCTGCAGGATTTCCGGCTTGAGCAACAGTTCTTCGCGGCGCGTGCCCGAGCGGTTGATGAGCATGGCAGGGTAGACACGCTTTTCCGACAGGCGGCGATCCAGGTGGATTTCCATATTGCCGGTGCCCTTGAACTCTTCGTAGATGACTTCGTCCATGCGGCTGCCGGTATCGACCAGCGCGGTGCCGATGATGGTCAGCGATCCACCCTCTTCGATATTGCGCGCGGCGCCGAAAAAGCGCTTGGGGCGCTGCAGCGCATTGGCATCCACGCCGCCCGTGAGGATCTTGCCCGAGGTCGGCACAACGGTGTTGTAGGCCCGGGCCAGGCGGGTGATGGAGTCGAGCAGAATGACCACGTCCTTTTTCAGTTCGACCAGACGCTTGGCCTTCTCGATCACCATTTCGGCGACCTGCACATGTCGCACGGCGGGTTCGTCAAAGGTGGAACTCACCACTTCGCCACGGACCGAGCGCTGCATCTCGGTCACTTCTTCCGGCCGCTCGTCGATCAGCAGCACGATGAGCACGATTTCAGGGTGATTGGACGTGATGGCATGGGCCAGAGCCTGCAGCATCACGGTCTTGCCGCTCTTGGGCGGGGCGACCAGCAGGCCGCGCTGGCCTTTGCCGATCGGCGCGATGATGTCGATCACCCGGCCGATGATGTTTTCCTCGCCCTTGATGTCGCGTTCCAGACGCAGATGTTCCGTGGGGAACAGCGGCGTGAGGTTCTCGAACATGATCTTGTTCTTGTTTTCCTCAGGGGTCACGCCGTTGACGCGATCCACCTTGACCAGCGCGAAGTAGCGTTCGCCGTCCTTGGGTACCCGTACTTCGCCTTCGATCGAGTCGCCGGTATGCAGGTTGAAGCGGCGGATCTGACTCGGCGAAATGTAGATGTCGTCGGGCGACGCCATGTAACTCGATTCGGGTGCGCGCAAAAAGCCGAAGCCGTCGGGCAGGACCTCCAGGCAACCGTCGCCGAAGACCTGTTCGCCATTGCGGGCCACGCGCTTGAGGATGGCAAACATCAATTCCTGCTTGCGCAGTCGGCTTGCGTTCTCGATCTCCAGGGACTGCGCCATTTCGAGCAGTTTGGAGACGTGCGTCGCTTTGAGTTCGGACAGATGCATGGTGAAAACTCGGGAGGGGGAGGCTGCGTCGGACATCGTCGTCAGACGGTGCGTGCATCAGTTCGGCACGCAGGGGCAGCAAATGGAACCGTGAAGGGGGACGTGGCCGTGGACTGGGTATCACGGCGGCTGAACCGCCTGGAGCGGCTGTTCAGTCAAGAGATATTGCGCGGTATGGTGACCGCGCAATATTGAAAATTATAGATGCGCGTCGACAAAGGCCGTCAACTGGGATTTGGAGGCGGCGCCAACCTTGTTGCCGGCGAGCTCGCCGTTCTTGAACAGCAGCAGGGTCGGAATGCCACGAATGCCGAACTTGGCGGGAATGGAGCGGTTCTCGTCGACGTTCACTTTCATGATCGCCAGTTTGCCTTGGTACTCGCTGGCCATCTCGTCGAGCGTGGGCGCGATCATGCGGCACGGGCCGCACCACTCGGCCCAGAAATCCACCAGAACGGGAACGCCGGACTTCAGCACATCCTGCTCGAAATTGGCGTCATTGGTGTGTTTGATCAGTTCGCTAGCCATGGTCACCTCGATAGAAAGATTTGATGGGGATTTTGACACAAGTTGCCACTGTGGCGCTGACCGTACCCAATGGATCCAGCATCAGAGTCGGGGGCAAAAACCTGGAGATTGCCGACGATCAACCAAGCCGTGACACAGCAGGCGAGCAATCAGGGGATGTGAGGGTGACGAGCCGTTCCCCCGGCACTCACGGTAAACGGCTGTGGCTGCTCCGTTCCCGGCCTGACCAAGTTCACCGCGCCGCGATGCGAGGCGGCCCGTCA
>JAJTBQ010000307.1 GCA_021286835.1 Thiomonas sp. | reverse complement strand
GAGACGCCGACGGCGCAGATCGCGCATTTTCCCCGCTATCTGCAGGCCATCGGGCGGCGGCTGGACAAATGCCGCGCCGATCCCGCGCGGGACGCCCAGCTCAGCAGCCAGCTCACGCCGTGGCTCACCCGCTGGCAGCGCGAGGCGGTGCCGTACCGGGGTGTTCTGCCCGAGCGACTGCAGACCCTGCGATGGCTGCTCGAAGAGCTGCGCGTCTCCTTGTTCGCGCAGGAACTGCGAACGCCCATGCCGGTGTCGCTCAAACGTCTTGAAAAAGTGTGGGCGCAGTGGGAGCAGGGTTGACCCTGATCGATAGATAGAAACTTCTTGATACATCTCAAGGTGTGCCGACAACCCTGTTTCTAGGATGTCGGTCATGTCGAGTTCCACGCTCCCTCTTCCCGCAGCGCCGCGACAGGCCGCTTCCGCGCCTGTGCCGCCCGCTGGCGAATCCACCTGTTATCACTGCGGGCTGCCCCTCGGGCACGAGCCGGTCCGCATGGAACTGGACGGGCAGTGGCGCAGCTTCTGCTGCCAGGGGTGCGCGGCCGCGGCCGAGATCATCGTGCAGGGCGGGCTGTGCGCCTACTACGACCGCCGCACCACGGGAGAGGGCGCGCTTGCCGCGCTCCCCCGGGACGAGATTGAAAAACTCCATCAGCAATGGATGGCGCTGGCCGACCCGGCCTTCCTGTCGGCCTACGCCACGCCCTTGGGTGAGGGCAAGTGGAGCACGCAGATCGCGGTGGAGGGCATTCATTGCGGCGCCTGTGTCTGGCTGATCGAGCAGCGTCTGCGGGGCATACCTGGTGTGCTCGCCGCCACGGTCAACTACTCCACCCGCCGCGTTGCGCTGCAATGGGATGCGAACGTCGTCCAACTGGCCCAGGTCTTTCAGGCGCTGGCCGAAGTCGGTTATCGCCCCTTGCCCAATGCGCGCCACCAGAGCGAACTCAGCCACCGGCGCGCGCGCAGGCTGGCCATTCTGCGCACCCTCGTGGCCTGGCTCGCGATGATGCAGGTGATGATGTTCGCCTGGCCGGGCTATCTCGATGCGGACGGTCTCAATGCCGCCGAGCAGGGCATCTTCCAATGGGGCAGTCTGGCCCTGACGCTGCCGGCCTTGCTGTTTTCGGGCTGGCCCTTCTTGATGGGCGCGTTGCGCGATGTGCGCAACCGCCGCCTGGGCATGGACGTTCCCGTGACCCTGGGCCTGTGGAGCGCCTTTGCCGCCAGCGTGTGGAGCGTGGCTCATGGCGAGACCCATGTGTACTTCGATTCGGTCGTGATGTTTCTGGCCCTGTTGCTGACTGCTCGCCTGATCGAAGACGGCCTGCGTCAGCGCAGCCTCAACGCGGCCGAAGAACTGATGGAGCAATTGCCCGCCGCCGTGCGCGTGCGCGCCGGGGCGCAGGACGAGTGGCGCAGTGTCGCCATCACCCAGGTGCGATCCGGCGATGAAGTGGAACTGCCCAGCGGCAGTG
This sequence comes from Thiomonas sp., assembly GCA_021286835.1. GTDB lineage: Bacteria > Pseudomonadota > Gammaproteobacteria > Burkholderiales > Burkholderiaceae_C > Thiomonas. The sequence goes on along the minus strand of JAJTBQ010000307.1, from coordinate 1,069 downwards.
CAGCGGCGGTGGACGGGGTGGTGGTGGCCGGCACCTCGCAGGTGGACGAAGCCCTGCTGACCGGCGAGAACCGTGCGGTCTTCAAGCAACCTGGCGATGCCATTCTGGCAGGCAGCATGAACCGGCAGTCTCCCTTGATCGTGCGTGCCACGCAGACCGGCGCCGGCACCCGTATCGCCCAGATGGTGGAGCTGATGCAGCACGCGCTGGCGAGCAAGCCGCGATCGGCGCAGTTGGCAGACCAGGCCGCGCAAGGGTTCACCGCAGGGCTTCTGGGGGTGGCCGCGATGACGGTGCTGCTGTGGGCGTGGCTCGATCCGTCGCGCATCGTGCCCACCTTGGTCGCCGTGCTGGTGGTGAGTTGCCCCTGTGCGCTGTCGCTCGCGGTGCCGGCCGCGCTGGCGGCGTCGACTGCCAAGCTCTCGCGTCACGGCGTGCTTCTGGCTCGCGGCCACGCCCTCGACCGGGCGCCACAGGTCGATCTCTGGCTGTTCGACAAGACCGGCACCTTGACCACGTCGGAGCCGGTCGTCGCCAAGGTGCGGATCCTGGATGACGCTTTCAGCGAGCAACAGGTACTGGCCTTGGCACGCGCCCTGGAGCAAGGCGTGCAGCACCCGCTTGCGCGAGCGTTCATGGCCACCGTCGACGTGGCTGAGGAAGGCTTGGAGCCCGTGCAGAGTCTGCAGGCGGTACCGCATGGCGGCATGCAGGGCCTGTGGCACGGGCAGCTCTTGCGGCTGGGAAATCACGTTTTCTCCGGGGTGGCGCAAGCCGCGTCGCCGCAGGCTAGCGACATTCCGATGACGCGGCTCGGGTTGAGCCTCGGCGGCCGTCCGCTGGCGGTGTTCGACATCGCGGAAACGCTTCGACCCGGTGCGCGCGAGGCCCTGCAGTCATTGATGAAAGCCGGGGCCGAGGTCGCCGTGTTGTCGGGCGACGCGCCTGCGACCGTTCAAGCCTGGGGCGATCAGCTCGGCGTGGCACGCGCCGAAGGTGGATTGAGCCCGGAGGCCAAGCTCGAGCGCGTACGCCAATGGCGCGCGCAGGGCAGGGTGGTCGCCATGGT
>JAJTBQ010000306.1 GCA_021286835.1 Thiomonas sp. | reverse complement strand
GCCGCCGACATCTGCTGGATCACCCCGCTGCGCGACGGCCTGAACCTCGTGGCCAAGGAATTCATCGCCGCGCATGTGAACGAGAGCGGCGTGCTGGTGCTGTCGGAGTTCGCCGGTGCGGCCGTGGAGCTGCAGGATGCCGTGCTGGTCAACCCCTACAGCCTCAGCCAGATGGACGACGCCATCGACCGGGCGCTGGACATGCCGCGCCAGGAACAGTGCGAGCGCATGCAGCGCATGGATGCGCTCATCAGCCGTTACGACATCACCCACTGGACCCGCCACGTGCTCGAACTGTTCGCGCAGTTGCGGGCGCAGTGACCGGCCGGGCGGAGCCGATGATGGCAGGCGATCTGAACGTGAACTGGACGATGCTGTGGCACTGGGTGCCGGCCCATCCGGCCCAGGCGCAGGCGCTCATGCTCACGCTGCTGGCGGCGCCCCTGTTCATGCTGGCGGCGCGCCTTCTGCTGAGGGCGAGCGGGCCCGAGGGCAACGGGCAGTTTCTGTACCTTCGCCTGCGCAACCCGCTGCGGCTGGCGTGGCTGCTGCTGGTGCTGCGCATCGATGCGGCGCTGCTCAAGCCGGCGTTGGGCAGCGCGTCCTGGACGATCCACCCGCTGCACCTGTTGCTGATCGCCGCCTTGACCTGGCTGGCCATGCGTCTGGTCCGCGCGGGCGGCGATCTCGTGGTGCTGCGACGCGGCGGTCTGCAACTGCCCGACGATCCCAACCTGCTCGACGCCAATCTCGCCGTGCGTGGCCTGCTCACCCGGGCCCGGGTGCTCACCCGCGTCTTGAGCTTCCTGATTCTGCTCGTCGGGCTGGCCGTGGCGCTGATGAGCATTCCCGATGTGCGGCAGATCGGCGCCAGCCTGCTGGCGTCGGCGGGCATCGCCGGGCTGGTGGTGGGTTTCGCCGCACGCCCGGTGCTGAGCAATCTGCTGGCGGGTTTGCAGATCGCGATGACCGAGCCGATCCGCATCAACGATGTGCTCATCGTCGAGGGCGAGTGGGGGCGGGTGGAGGAGATCACGGGCACCTATGTGGTCTTCCGCGTATGGGACGACCGGCGCCTGATTCTGCCGCTGCAATGGTTCATCGAACACCCGTTCCAGAACTGGACGCGCACCAGCGCCAGCCTGCTGGGCACCGTGTTTCTGTGGGTGGACTACGCCACGCCGATCGAGGGCCTGCGCGACGAGCTCAGGCGTCTGTGCGCGGCCGACCCCGACTGGGACGGCCGCCTGGCCCTGGTGCATTTGACCGATGCCACCGAGACCGCGGTGCAGGTGCGCTTTCTGGTCAGCGCGGCCAATTCGGCGCGTGCCTGGGAGCTGCGCTGCCGGATCCGCGAAGGCGTGATCGCCTACATGCAGCGCGTCCAGCCGCAGCACCTGCCGCGCCGCCGCGTGCAATGGCATGAGCATGCGGCCAACAGCCAAGCCCCGTTTTCTTCCTGAATCTTCAACTCCGAGAAAGGCTGCGGCATGAGCGCATGGCTATCCCTTTCCCTTTTGGGCAATCCTCTGCAGAACTGGCTGATGGCGCTGGGCTGGCTGCTGCTGGTCGTGGCGCTGGTGGCGATCATCCAGCCCATCCTGATCTCGTGGCTGGGCGCCCTGTCCGCGCGCACCACCAACCGCTGGGACGACGCGCTGCTCAGCGCCATGCAGGACACGCGCCTGTCACTCGTCGGCCTTGTGGGTCTTTACCCTGCCGTGCAGAACCTGAGTCTGCCCGGGTTGACCACCCGGTGGCTCATCGGCCTGGCCGCCGTGGGGCTGTTCCTGCAGCTCGGCCTGTGGATCTCGCGGTTTCTCGACTTCTGGATTCGCACGTCGCGCGAGCGGGCCATCGCCCACGACCCCGAAACCGCCACCGGCCTGGCCGCGATGAGTTTCATCGCCCGACTGGTGTTGTGGTCGCTGGTCTTTCTGCTGCTGCTCGACAACCTCGGGTTCAACGTCACCACCCTGCTGGCGGGTCTGGGCGTGGGCGGCATCGCCGTGGGTCTGGCGCTGCAGAACATTCTGGGCGATCTGTTTTCCAGCCTGTCCATCGTGCTCGACAAGCCCTTCCAGATCGGGCACTTCGTCGTCGTCGACAACTTCTCCGGCACCGTCGAGAACATCGGCTTGAAGACCACCCGCATCCGCTCCATCAGCGGGGAGATCGTGGTGTTCTCCAACACCGATCTGACCAAGGCCCGCCTGCGCAACTACAAGTTCATGCAGGAGCGGCGCATCGTGTTCGCCTTCGGTGTGACGTATGACACACCAGCCGACACCATGGAGCAGATTCCCGTCTGGGTGAAGTCGCTGATCGATGCTCAGCCCGACGCCCGGTTCGACCGAGCGCATTTCAAGGATTTCGGCGACTCCAGCCTGAACTTCGAGGTGGTGTACTGGATGAAGTCGGCCGATTTCACCGCCTACATGAACACTCAGCAGGCCCTCAACCTCGGTTTGATGCGGGTGTTCGCGCAGCACGACGTGGGATTTGCCTTCCCCACGCGCACCGTTCAGCTGCAGGTCGAACAAGCCCTGCCCGTCGCGCTGCAGCGCGGCG
>JAJTBQ010000018.1 GCA_021286835.1 Thiomonas sp. | reverse complement strand
TCAGACTCGCTCCCGCGGCCAGCGCCAGGCCACTGCGCAGCAGCTTGCGGCGCAGGAGGTCTGGAGTGGGGCGGGCGGCTTTCACGAGGCTTTGGTGAACAGGGCGTAGAAGAAGCCGTCTTGCGAATGAGCTGCGGCGCGGGGTCCGCTGTGCTGCTCGGTTGGATCGGGTTCCTGCGGCAACAACTGCCCCGGCGCGGGCGATGCTATCGCATCCGGATGGCGGGCGAGGAAGGCCTGGGCCTGGTCCACGCCCTCTTGGGGAAACACTGAGCAGGTGACGTACAGCAGCTTGCCGCCGGGTTGCAGCAGCGGCCAGAGGGCATCGAGGAGGGCGGTCTGGGTCGCCGCCAGCGCGGGGATGTCGGCGGCGCGCCGGAGCCAGCGGATGTCGGGGTGGCGGCGGGCAATGCCCGAGGCGCTGCAGGGCGCGTCGAGCAGGATGCGGTCGAAGCCCTGGCCGTCCCACCAGGCCGAAGGGGTGGAGGCGTCGGCCGCAAGGGTGCGGGCCTGAAGCCCCAGGCGCTGCAGGGTGTCCTCGACACGGCGCAGCCGCTGCGCGTCCTTGTCGAGGGCGAGCACGTCGCAGTCGCAGCGCTCGAGCAGGTGCGCGGTCTTGCCGCCCGGCGCGGCGCAGGCGTCGAGCACGCGCTGGCCGGGATGCACGTCGAGCAGGCCCGCGGCGTATTGCGCGGCGGCGTCCTGCACGCTGACCCAGCCGGCATCAAAGCCGGGAAGCCGCTCGACCGCCACGGCATGGCTCAGCACGAGGGCCTGGTCGAGCGCGGCATCGTCGGGCGTCGTACTCGGCATGCCGCGCTCCTGGAGCGCGGTCTGATAAGCGTCGCGGGTGATGCGCCGGGTGTTGACTCTCAAGGTCATGGACGGCTGGCGCTGGGCGACGGCAAGCAGGCGCTCCCAGTCGCCCGGATAGGCCGTCTGCAGCGCTTGGACCCACCACGCCGGATGATTCCACCGGGCCTCTATGGTGTCGCTGGCGTCGCGCGCTGGCGAGGCCGCCTTGGCCTGGGCGGCAAAACGGCGCATCAAGGCGTTGGCAAAGCCTTCGGCATGCCGCAGTGCTGGCGTGCGCTTGCAGGCCTCGACCGCCTGGTTGACCACGGTGTGCGCCGCGTATAGAAGCGGCGCATCGGGAAGGAGCAGCACCAAGGCCGTCAGCAGCACATCGCGCAGCAAGGGCGGATGAACGCCGCGGGGGTGGAGTTCGGCCAACACGGCTCGCGCCGTGCCCAGATGGCGCAGCACGGTAAAACTCAAGGCCTGGGCCGCGCCGCGCTGGCCCGCATCCCATTGGCCGCGGGCGGCTGCCTGCGGCAAGGCGGTGGCGAGCGATGCGCCGGATTGAACGGCGCCGATCAACTGCGCGCAGGCCAGGAGATCGCGCCACAGGGGACGCTGCTGGGGCTTGGGAGCTGGGCTGGAGGCTGGGGAAGTCACCGGAGCATTATCGATGCTGCCACGTCCTGGCTCTCAACATGCGAGCGCCCGCAGTGTGCGGGCGCTAGGCGAAGCGATGGCGTCGCGACGGGCGACGCGCGCATTCAAGGGCAGATGTAGGCGAAGCCTTCGCGATATTGCAGATTGGCGGCTTCGGCCACGCCGGAGGGCACGATGGTGGCATCGAGCAGGACGCGGTCTTTGGAAATCTTGCGCGAGGTCAGGGTGTTGTTGCACACGCGGAACGACACGCCCTGCGAGGCCAGACCGCCGATCAGTCCTGCGAACTCGGCACCCTTGCCGTCCACCGCGCCACTGAGCATGAAGTCGATCCCGGCGCCATTACCGACGACGACGATCTTTGCCGTGGGATCGGCGGCCAGATGATTGCGCACATTGCCCAGGCAGCGCGAGCCTTGTGCATCGCCCTGGGTGACGTGGTAGACAACTTTCACAGGACCTTCCTTGTCTGCGCGGCCTTGCGCCCGCGCGGTGGTGCTGGCCATGAGCGCCGCGGCGCCAACGGTGGCTGCGGCCAGGGCCTTGCGGCGATTGTTGGTGTTTTCCATAGGTCTCCTCCTTGGGGTGGGGGCGCATCACGCTCTGAAGGCGCTAGTGCGAGAAAAAGGGCCGATTCACGATCGACCCTTGCATGATGCCTGCGAACGACGCACCGCACAATCCGTGCGGATTCAGACCCTGCGGCGCGTGGGTGTCTTCAGGACAGGGTGTCGCGCCAGATGTTCGTGGCCCAGGCCTCGGCGTAATGGGCCTCGGCATCGGACAGGCCGGCCGAAATGCCGCCCGAGCCCGGCACCGTGAGGAAGGTCTTGTCCTTTTCGTTGTACTGGTGAACCGAGGCGACGTGGATGGCCTGATGGAAGCTCACCATGCTGTAGCAGGTGTTCATCACCACCGGGCTGGGGTTGATCGGCTGGTCGTAAAGCATGGACACGATGGCGGCTGCCGCCACCTTGGCCTGCTGGTTGGCCATGTGCCCCGACTTGGGCATCAGCGGCGCGATCTGAATGGAGTCGCCCAGCACATGAATGTCCTTGTGGACCGCCGACTCAAAGGTGCGGTAGTCCACCGCACACCAGCGTCCGTTCATATTGGCCAGACCGGTGCGCTGGGCGATGATGCCGGCGCGCTGCATGGGAATGATGTTGAGCACGTCGGCCTTCACCGGGGCGTCGACCTCGAACTCGGCTTCCAGGGTCTGCGCGTTCACACCCACCACGTTGTGGTCGGGCACATACTCCACCATGCCGCCGTACATCTCGGCCCAGGCCTTCTTGAACAGCGGTTCCTTGGACTGCACCTTGTCATTGGCATCGAAGATGATGACCTTCGACTTGGGCTTGTGCTTCTTGAGGTACGCGGCCACCAGCGAGGCGCGCTCGTACGGCCCCGGTGGGCAGCGGTAGGGCGCCTTGGGTACCGACAGGGCGAAGACGCCGCCGTCGGGCATGGCTTCGATCTGCTTGCGCAGGGCCACGGTCTCGGGGCCGGCCTTCATGGAGATGAGAACTTTGCCGGATTCATTCGCGGCCTTCAGCCCCTTGACCGTGTCGTACATCAGGTCGATGCCGGGCGAGACCACGAGCTTGTCGTACTTCAGGCTGTCGCCGTTGGCGAGTTTCACGGTGTGCGCTGCTGGGTCGATGCTCTCCACCATGCTCTTGATCCACTTCACGCCGTGCCGACCGCGCAGCGCGTCGTAGGAGGTGGTGATGTCCTGTAGGGATTTGGCACCGGCGATGACCAGATTGGACACTGGGCAGGAGATGAAGGCATCGCCAGGCTCCACGACCGTGACCTCGACGGTGTTGCCCGACCAGTCGCGGATGTATTTGGCGGCGGTCGATCCACCGTAACCGGCGCCGACGATGACGACCTTGCCTTTGCTCGCCGCGTTGCGCGTGGTGCTGGCGCAGCCGGACAGGGCGGGTGCGAGGCCGATGGCGCCCACAGTGGCGGCGCCTGCAAGAAAGTTGCGACGTGATTGCATGATGGGACGTCCTTACGGTTTCTGCTGGGCGAAATAGGCGGCGATCAACTGGATCTGGGCGTCGGTGTAGCCCTTGGCGATCTGCGGCATGATGGTGCCGGTGCGCTTGCCCGACTTGTACTCGGCCATGGTGTCCACGATGGAGGCGGCACTACGTCCGGCCAGCGTGGGGATGGATGCGGCGGACACGCCGTGCGGTCCGTGGCAGTTGAAGCAGGTGGCGGCCAGCGACTGGCCTGGCGTCACCAGGGAAGTGCCCGCATGCGCCGCGCCTGTGGCGCAGAGCAAGGACGTCAGCAGAAGTTTGCGCAACATTCGATGCCTCCTTGAAGGAATAGAGCGGCAGATCAGAAGACATCTCATGGTCCTTGATCCATCACAAAAGGTATCAAAATGTAGCAACTGGATACATTCGGGTGAACCAGCAGACCGGCGGGTTCATCTTGCGTTGCATCAACACAAGATTGGCGCGAATTCAGCGGCGCCGAATTCCGCCGGTGTGATGCGGGCCGAGGGCGCAGCCGAGCTGCGGTACGCCGCAGCGGTCCTGTTCAGGGCTTGATGTAGTACCAGCCTTCGGACTGCAGCTTCACCAGCTCGTAGACGCCGGCGGGAACCAGGGTGGCTTCGAGCACCAGCTGGCTTTGCGGGATTTTCAGGAAGGTGAGGGTGTTGTTGCAGGCCTTGAACTGCACGCCCTGATTGGCCAGGTCGCCGATCATGCCGGAGAACAGGGCGCCTTGTGGCGTTTTGGCGCCGTTGAGCAGAAAGTGGATGGCCTTGCCATAGCCCACCACGATGAACTGCATCTTCGGATCGAGTTCCAGAACGTTCTGGATATTGATCAAGCCTTCGTAAGCCTGCTCCAGACTGTCGCTGACCTGCATCGCGACCTTCCATGGCTCGCTCGAGATCGGATTTGCCGGCACGGGGCCTTGGGCCTGCGCCTGCGCCAGGCGGGTGCCGCCGAGCCCGATCAGCCCGGCCCCGAGCCATTTGATGCGGTCACGTGGGTTCATGGTTTCTCCTTGGTCGATGGGATCAATCGGACTGATGCGGATGCGTCCGGCGCGTGTGCAGGTGATGCAGGCTCCAGCGCTGGCGCTCGGCGAGCCAGCGATAAAGCCAATAGCCCACCAGAGTCACGAACAGCAGGGCCAGGGTGTTGAAGAACAGGGCGCCTGGCAGGATGGCCAGAAGTTCCAGGCCATTGAAATCCTGCCATTTCACGATGGCCGTGAGCAGGGCGCTGAGCAGGCCGAAACCGGCGCCGATGGCGGCATTGATGCGCAGCAGGGTGGGCAGGGTGAGGACGGCGGTCTCGATCTGCGGTGAGGTCATGATGGTCGTCGTGAGGGGGATCAGAGCCGCACTTCGCCGTCGCCCAGGACGACCCATTTCAGGCTGGTGAGGCCTTCGAGGCCCACGGGGCCGCGGGCGTGGAATTTGTCGGTGGAAATGCCGATCTCGGCGCCAAGGCCATATTCGAAGCCGTCCGCAAACCGCGTTGATGCGTTGACCATGACGCTGGCCGAATCGACTTCGCGTAGGAACTGCATCGCCCGGGGGTGATCGCGGGTGAGGATGGCGTCGGTATGTTGCGAGCCGTAGCGGTTGATGTGGGCGATGGCAGCGTCCACGCCGTCCACCTGCTTGATGGAGATGACGGGTGCGAGGTACTCGGTGCTCCAGTCGGCCTCGGTCGCGTCGCGCAGCAGGGCCTCGGCGCCGGGCACCGTGGCCAGCAGCGATCGGCTGGCCGGGCAGCAGCGCATCTCCACGCCCTTCTGCACGAACACGGCGCCGATGCGCGGCAGGAACTCTGCGGCGATATCGCGGGCGACCAGCAGCGACTCGGCCGCATTGCAGGGGCTGTAGCGCTGGGTCTTGGCGTTGTCCGTCACCTTGACGGCCATGTCGAGATCGGCGCCGTCGTCGACATAAATATGGCAGTTGCCGTCAAGGTGCTTGATCACGGGCACCCGCGCTTCGGCGCTGATGCGCTCGATCAGGCTCTTGCCGCCGCGTGGAATGATGACATCGACGAATTGCGGCATGGTGATCAGGGCGCCGACGGCGGCGCGGTCGGTCGTGGGCACCAGTTGCACGGCGTCGGCCGGCAATCCGGCGGCCTGCAAGGCCTGCGCGACCAGTGCGGCCAGCGCCCGGTTGCTGTGAATGGCTTCCGAACCACCCCGCAGAATCACGGCATTGCCGCTCTTGATGGCGAGCGAGGCGGCTTCGACGGTCACATTCGGGCGGCTCTCGTAGATCATGCCGAACACACCCAGCGGCACCCGCATCTGCCCCACGCTGATGCCGCTGGGACGGCGCCGCACGCCATCGATGCCACCGATGGGGTCGGGCAGCGCCGCGACCTGCTCGCAGCTTTGCGCCATTTGCTCGACCACCTTGTCGCTCAGCGTGAGGCGATCGACGAACGCCGGCTCCAGTCCGGCGTCACGGGCGGCGTGCAGATCGCGCAGATTGGCGTCCTGCAGCGTCGGCCGCTGCTGGCGGATGGCGGCGGCCAGAGCGATCAGCGCCCGGTCCTTGGCGGCGGTCGACGCCCGGGCCATCTCGCGCGACGCAGCCCGGGCACGCGCGCCCAGGTCGGCCATCAGGGTGTGGATCTGTTCAGAGGAGGCGTCCATGGAACTGTAAAAAACACGAAAAGAGAGACACTAAGGATACGGATCGCACGCAAAACCATGCATTCCGTTTAAGCTGCCTTCACCAAGTCCGGCCAGGCAGGCATTGTGCGTCAAGGGGGCGGGACTTGCTGGACTCATCATTTAGACAACGGAGCGGATCATGGGACTGTTCGATAGCGTGGCGGGTGGTTTGGGACAAATGCTCGGTGGCCAGCAGGCGCAGGGAGCGGCCGGCGACAACCCGATGCTGCAGGCCGTACTGGGGCTGATGAACCAGAACGGCGGGCTGAGTGGTCTGCTGGGCAAATTCCAGCAAGGTGGGTTGGGCGAGCTGGTGCAGTCGTGGGTGGGCACGGGCGCGAATCTGCCCATTTCCGCCGAACAGATCCAGCAAGTGCTGGGCAGCGGAGTCTTGGGCGACATGGCGAGCAAGCTCGGCATGCAGCCCGACCAAGTGGCCGGCGCGCTCTCTCAGTCGCTGCCGCAGGCCGTGGACGCCATGACGCCCACCGGTCAGGTGCCCGCAGAGGCCGATCTGGCCGGGCAGGTGCAGAACCTCATCGGCGGGCTGTTCCGATAGCTTCCGCCAGGTTGGCCGGTCGTATCCGGACACATTTACATCCGGCTAGACGCCCTATGCTTGTGGGAATGCCCGACTGAGCGGAAGGCGGTTTCGCCAGCGTCCTGTCGGCTCCAGGAGATGCGTCTATGACCCGATCGATTCCTTCTCGTCCATTCTTGTGGCGGTGTGCCGTCAGCCTTGGGGTGCTGGCGGCAAGTGCCGCGCTGCCGGCCATGGCAGCGACAGCGGCAGACCCAGCTTCGTGCGCGGCCTGCCATGGCGCCAACGGCATGGGTAATGCCGCAGCGGGCTATCCCCGCCTGGCGGGCCTGCCCAAGGCCTACATCGAAGCCCAGCTGAAAGCCTTCGCCGATGGGCAGCGCAACAATGCGCTGATGTCGGCCATGGCCAAACCGCTGAGCGCTGCCGACATCGCCCATCTCGCGGCCTATTACTCGGGCCTGCATCTCGGAGAGGCGCCTTTGGCCAAGGCGCCGTCAGCGGAGCAGGCGGCACTGGGCGAAACCCTGGTTCACCAAGGTGATTGGTCGAAGGGCATTCCCGCGTGCATACGATGCCACGGCCCCGGGCTGGAGGGCGTCGGCACGGTATTTCCGCCGCTGCTGGGCCAGCCTGCCGCGTATATCGAAGCGCAGATCAAGGCCTGGAAAGAAGGGACGCGCCGGGGTGATCCGCAGGCTTTGATGCAGACGGTAGCGCTGCGAATGAGCGACGCCCAGACGCAGGCCGCGGCGGCCTGGCTGGCGGCGCAACCTGTTCCTGGCCCCAAGGCGGCTGCGCCTGCCAAGAAGGCGCACTGAAGCCCGACCGCGTGCACCGCAGCGCCGCAAGTCTGCGCTGCGTATCTGACCGAACCGAATCGTTGAGGATTTCCCCATGACAGCCCTGATCTCCCGCGCCACGTCCCGCCTGCATCGCCATGGCCGTCTCGCGCTGCTGCAGGCGGCCATGCTGGCTGCCGCCGGAACGGCTTCGGCCGCCGCGCAAACGCCGGCAGCGCCGGCGGCCCCGCCGCCCTCGCAGATCAATGCCGCCGTGGGGACGGGCTCCAAGTTTCAACCGCCCCCGGAGTCGGCCATTCCGAACAATGACTTCGGCAAGATGGTGCGTCTGGGCCGCGACATCATGGTCGACACGCCCAAGTACGCCAAGGCCTATGTGGGCAACAGCCTGAGCTGCGTGAATTGCCATACCGACGGCGGACGCATGGCCGGATCGGCGCCGATGTGGGCGGCCTATGTCAGCTACCCGGCTTACCGGGCCAAGAACAAGAAGGTCAACACCTTCGAGGAGCGCCTGCAAGGCTGCTTCATGTACAGCGAAAACGGCAAGGCACCGCCGCTGGGCAGCGAACCGCTGGTGGCGCTGGAGAGCTACGCGTACTGGCTGTCCACCGGCCTGCCCGTGGATGAGAAGACGCCGGGCCGCGGCTATCCCGCGCTGGCCAAGGCGGCGCAGGCGCCCGACTATGTGCGCGGGCAGAAGGTCTATGCCCAGAGCTGCGCGATCTGCCATGGCGCAGACGGCCAGGGGCAGTACGTCGACGGCAAGACGGTGTTTCCGCCGCTGTGGGGCGACAAGTCCTTCAACTGGGGCGCGGGCATGGGCAGCGTCAAGAATGCGGCAGAGTTCATCCACGCCAACATGCCCTATGGCCAGAGCTACAGCCTGACGCCGCAGCAGGCCTGGGACGTGGCTTACTTCATGGATGCGCAGGAGCGCCCGCAAGACCCGCGCTGGACCGGTACGGTGGCGGGCACGCGCGCCAAATACCACGACAGCCCATTCAGCCTCTACGGTACCAAGGTCAACGGCAAACTGCTGGGCGATACCGGCGCACCCAAGGCGCGCTGAACGTCTTCCGGTCGGCCCTGCAAACGCCCTGCCACGGCAGCGCGTTTGTCATTCAGGCTGCGGCCTTGCCCGGCTCGATCTCGCGGAACAGGCGCTGATACAAAACCAGGTACAGCGCCTGGAACGCGGCCGCCACGAGGAAGGGCGCGATCAACCACCCCATGTGCAGCAGTACGCCGGCCATCAGAGGGCCGATGGCGCGGGGGATCTGAATCGAGACATTGTTGACGGTGGCCGCCAGGCCACGCCGGTCCGCGCCCGTCAGGCTCACCGTCAAGGCCTGACGCACGCCCATGGTGCCTTGGTTGGCGGTGGCCCGCAGGGCGTAGAAGCCCGCGGCGATCCAGAACACGGGCGACAAGGGTGTGAGCAGCAGCATGAGCAGTCCGGCGGTTCGCATGCCGACGACCGCCCGCACCGCGCCGAAACGCTGGGCCAGACGGCTGGCGACCTGTGCGCCGAACGCCGCGAACACAAAGCTCGCCGCCATCGCGGGCCCGATACTGGCCGGGCCATGTCCGAAGCGCACCAGATACCAATAGGCCATCAGCGGCGCCACCATGCCGATGCCCAGGCCGTTGAGGGCGTTGACCAGGCCCAGGCGCCAAAGCAGGCGGTTCTCGTGGCGGTGACGTTCTCGCCGAGGGCTGTCGTCGTGGCGCTCGTCCGCGCTGAGCGCGCTCAAGGGGTGCGGTTCGATGCGGCTGACGGTAGGCGCGTCTTCCGCACCGAGCAGCAGGAAGAAGCCCGCCGCGGAGCCCAGCAGCGGCAGGACGAAGAGGCTGCGGTAAGCCCAGTCCTGCGATAGGAGGTCGCTCAGCCAGTGTGGCGCCGCGCCCAGCACGGCGCCCAAGGCCATGCCCAACATGCCCAGTGTCGAGTTCAGACTGAAGATCTGCGAGCGCAATGCAGGCGGCGTGCCGTGCGCCAGCCAGGCCTGCTCCAGCGGGCCGAAGGGGCCGGCCGCGCCGTTGGCGCCACGCCCGAAGCCCCCGAGCAAGGCGGCGGGCACCAGAAGCCATGGGGTGCTTGTGAACAGCGCCACGGCGGCGCAGATGACGAGGATCAGTTCGTAGCCGAGCAGGAACTGACGCCGCCCGAGGCGATCGCTGAGCGGCCCGATCCACAGCGTGAGCGCCGCACCGATGAACAGGCCGCCGCTGAGGACGGCACCGATCTGTGGGGCACTCCATTGCAGGGCATGCAGATACAGCGTGAAGGCCGCGACCAATGCCCCCTGGCCGATGCTGCGCGACAGGCGCGCGAGCATCACGCGTCGCGCGGCCGGAGAAATCTGCGCCCAGGCGCTGGGCTTGGGTTGCGAGGCATCATCAGGGCGCCAGGGTGGCGCTGCGGTCTGCATGCCGGTTCTCGTTTACTCCGGCTGGTTCTGCTTGATCGAGGCAGTGGCCAGGTGAGCATCGCGGGTTTCGATGGCGCGCGCCTGCTGCTGCGGTTTGGCGTGGGCGCCGGCCGGGGCCGCCATGTAGTGCTTGATCTGGGCGATCACGGCCGCCTGGTCCCAGTCTTCCGGGCCCATGGTGCGCGCGACTTCCTTGCCCTGCTTGTCGATCAGGATGGTGGTGGGGGTGCCCAGAATGCTCAGCGTGTCGAGCGCGCGGGTGGTGGGATCGACATAGATCGGCAGGCTGCCGATGAAGTTGTCATCGTAGAAACTCTTCACCGTGTAGATCCCGCCCTTGTCCACCGACAGGGGCACGACCGCGAAGTCCTTGCCGCCCAGTTGTTTCTGCAATTTGTCCAGCGTGGGCATTTCGCGTACGCAGGGCGGACACCAGGTCGCCCAGATGTTGAGCAGCACGACCTTGCCCTTGAAATCCGCAAGAGTCATGGACTTGCCCTGCGCGTTCTCGAACGTGACCTGCGACAGCGGCAGGTTGTGGGGCGATGGGTAGGGCGTGAAGGTGAATCCGGCCGCCCAAGAGGAAGGTGCGCAGGCGGCGCAGAACACGAGTGCCGCACAGGCGCGGCGCAGAAGAATCGAGAACGACGGCATGAAACGACTCCAACAAAGAATCCAGTAGACAGGTCCGGCGACCGCGAACGGAACCCTGCGACCGCGCCGACCGATGTGACGCATGCGATGAAACATAGCCTGCGGGGTCTTGCGGGGATGTAACGGCATGTAGTTCCAGTCCGTCGTAAGGTGGCATTGTCAAAACCGCTCGCGCCATGCCCGACCCGCTCGCTCTGCTCTTGGCGCACCTGGTCCTCGGGGTGCATCTGGGGGTGATCGCCTTCAATCTGGCCGGCCTGATTCTGGTCCCGCTGGGCGCCTGGCGGCGTTGGCGCTGGGTGCGGGCCTGTCTCTGGCGTGCGCTGCATCTGCTGTCGATGGCGGTGGTGGCCGCGCAGGCCGCCCTGGGCCGTGCCTGCTTCCTGACCTTGTGGCAGAGCGCCTTGATGCGGGAGGCCGGAGGACAGGGTTATGCCGCCGGGCTGATCCAGACCTGGATCGATCGCCTGATTTTCTGGAACCTGCCGCTGTCGGTGTTCACGGTGCTTTATCTGGCGGTGGGGGTTTACACCTTGGCGCTGTGGTGGCGGGTGCCGCCGCGCTGCGGGCGCGCCAGGGCCCAGCCCAGCAGCAGCGCCGACAGGGCCAGCAGCACTTCAGGCCAGTCGCCGTAGCGCGACGCGGTCCAGGCGAACGGTGTCAGTCCGGCGTGGCCCTGCACGGTGCCGTTGAGGACGCCCACGGTATAGGGCGGCAACTCGGCGGCGACCCGTCCCTGTGCGTCGATGATGGCGGTGGCGCCGGTGTTGGTGGCGCGGATGCCGGGAATCTGAAATTCCAGCGAGCGCATGCGCGCAATTTCCAGATGCTGCGGGATGACGATGGTGTTGCCGAACCAGCCGAGATTGGTCAAGTTGGCAAAGAGGTTGGGGGCATGGGCGGGCGTGCGGAAGCGCTGCGCCATCTGCGCGCCGAACAGATCCTCGTAGCAGATGTTCGGCGCCACCTTCACCCCCTGCACCACGAAGGGCGGCTGGTCGAAACCGCCCCGGGCAAAGCTGCCCAGGGGCATGTCCATCAGCTTCACGAACCAATCAAAACCATAGGGCACGAACTCGCCGAAGGGCACCAGATGGGCCTTGTCGTAGCGATAGGGCGCGGTGCCGCCCAGCCCCAGCACGCTATTGGTGTATTGATCGGCGCCCCGCGTGAGCGGAATGCCGACGAGCGCGGCGGCGTGGTGCTCTCTCAGCGAGCGCTCGACCTGTCGCAGATAGGACGGGTCGAGGTCTTCCGGCAGAACCGGCACCGCGGTTTCCGGGGTGACGATGAGATCGGCGTGGAGCGAACTCAGCCAGTCGCCGTAGAGCCGCAGCGTCGGCGGGAGGGAATCGGGACGGAATTTCTCCGACTGCGCCACATCGCCCTGGAGCAGCGCCACATGCAATGCAGGCCCGACCGGGTGCGTCCAGCGGACCTGTTGCAATTGCAGGCCGCCCAGAAAGAGCGCCACCAGCAGGGCCACATTGGCCAGGGCGCCGCGCAGACTGACCTGCGAGAGCAGCGCCAGCAGCGCGGCGGCCAGTACCGCAGCGAAGTTCACCCCGTACTGCCCGAGGACCGGGGCGTAGCCCGAAAGCGGATTGCCCACCTGCGCATAGCCCAGCGCCAGCCAGGGAAAGCCGGTGAAAACCGTGCCGCGCAGCCATTCCGCCAGGGTCCAGCCGCCGACGAGCACGCAGGCCGATCCGAGCGCCCGCGGCAGCGGCCAGGGCTCGCGTCCAGCGGGCGGGGCGAGTGCGGCGGCGAGCGCCGCAGCCAGCGCGGGGTAGACGGCGAGATAGGCGCAGAACAGCAGCAGGGCGCCACCCGCCAAGGGCGGTGCCATGCCGCCATACACCGCCATGCTGATATAGAGCCACCAAAGTCCGCCCGTGAACCAGCCCAGACCCAGACTGAGGCCCAGCAAGGCGCCGCGCTTGGCCCTTTTCGACCGGGTGGACTGTGGATCGGCCCAGAGCAGGCCGATCCACAGGGCGAGGATCAGGATGGACCATGCGCCGAACTGGGGACGCCCAAAGGTCTGGGCGAGCAGCCCGCCCAGAAGGATCGACAGCAGGGGGGCGAGGCGGGGATGGGCCAGCAGGCGTCCCACGCGGGAGCGGGGTCGCGTTGAGTCGAGATCGCGGTGTGCGTGATGTTCAGGCATGAAGCGGGAAGGAGCGGAGTGTGCAGCGCCCGGACTTTACCCTGCAGGCATGGCGCTGCCGTCAGCGTAGGGGTCCGCAATGGCGAAGCGCTGCAGGGCGGCCACTTCGCGACGCTCCATTTCTTGCGCTTCATGTTCTGTCAGATGGTCCCAGCCCTGGGCGTGCAGTACGCCGTGGATGACGAGATGGGCGTAGTGCGCGACCAGAGGCTTGTGTTGAGCCTGCGCTTCGCGCGCGACGACCGGACTGCACAGAACAATGTCGGCCAGCACAGGCCAGTGCTCGTAGTCGAAGGTGAGGACATTGGTGGCGTAATCCTTGCCACGGTAGTCACGGTTGAGCGCCTGCCCCTCGTCGGTCGCCACAAAGCGCAGGGTGATTTGATGCGTCTGCCGCGCCTCGCCGCCGGAAGCCTGAGGCGCGCAGGTCTGTGGCCCGATTCGCAAGGCGGCGCGAACCCAGCGCAGCAACAAGGCGCGCGGCAGCTGGTCGCGATGCGTGGCATCGGCGAACTGGACCGAAAGACGCAAGGCGGGTGAGGCCAAACGGGGCGGCCGCGTCATGCCGAGCGCGGCGTGCGCCGACGTGGGATTGGGGTGCCGTCGTCCGCATGACGGCCGTGCGTGCTGGAAGAATCGAGGCCCTGCTGTGCGTCATGGGCCTCGTAAGCGTCGACAATGCGCGCGACCAGGGGGTGCCGCACCACATCCTGACTGGTGAACTGGTTGAAAGCGATGCCCCGCACCTGGGTCAGCACCTTCTGCGCCTGGGCGAGCCCGCTTTGCGTGCCGCGCGGCAGATCGACCTGGCTGATGTCGCCGGTGATCACCGCGCGGGAACCGAAGCCGATGCGCGTGAGGAACATTTTCATCTGCTCCGGCGTGGTGTTCTGCGCCTCGTCCAGAATGATGAACGACTGGTTGAGCGTGCGCCCCCGCATGAAAGCCAGCGGCGCGATCTCGATGGCACCGCGTTCAAACAGCTTTTGCGTCTTCTCCATGCCCAGGAGGTCGTACAGGGCGTCGTACAACGGACGCAGATACGGATCGATCTTCTGCGTCAGATCGCCGGGGAGAAAGCCCAGCCGCTCTCCGGCCTCGACGGCGGGGCGGGTGAGCACCAGGCGCGAGATGGCATGACGTTCGAGCGCATCGACCGCGCAGGCCACGGCGAGAAAGGTCTTGCCCGTGCCTGCCGGACCGATGCCAAACGTGATGTCGTGTTGAAGGATGTTGCGGATGTACTGCACCTGGTTCGGTGTGCGCCCATGCAGGCTCTCGCGCCGGGTGTAGAGCACCGGCTCGTCCTCGGCCGCGGTGAGCTTCGGCCGAAGGCCCTGGGCGGCCTGGACCAGTTCGAGCTGGATGTCCTCCAGGCTGAAGTGCGCCTCGGCCCGGCTCCAGAGCGTCTGCAGCAAATCGAGCGCGCGGCGTGCGGCGGCGCTTTCGCCCTCGATCGTCACGGTGTCGGCGCGTCGGGAGAGTCTTACATCGAAAGCGACTTCGATCTGTCTCAGATTCTCATCCAGCGGTCCGCAGAGCTGGGCGAGGCGGGCGTTGTCGGGCGGGGAAAAAATGTATCGGAGTTGCACGGACGAGCTGGACATGAGGGTGAATGATGGGGTGGGGACGAAGCGCCACGATTCCCCCACGTTCAGGGGCGTGAGTTGATAGTATCGGGCTGATGCCGACATTGTCTGCTCGGCGTAAAAGATCAGAAACGGAATCCGATGAGCGCCATGCAATGTGCCTTGGTCGTCGACGACCTTCCCGCGGTGAGGGCAGGTTTTGTCGAATTGCTGCGGGAGAATTATCCGGGCGCGCGCATTTTCGAGGCCGGGCGCATGGCAGACGCCATGCAGGTGCTGCAGCGCGAACCCGTGGATCTGTTGCTGGTCGACCTCGGCCTGCCCGATGCCAGTGGGCTGGAACTGATTCGCACCCTGACGGAGACCCGCCCGCAGGCGCGTTCCGTCGTGGTCACCATCTTCGACGATGACGACCATTTATTCCCCGCGCTGCAGGCCGGGGCGTTCGGCTATCTGCTCAAGGATCGACCCAAGATCGAATTGCGCGCCCAGTTGCGGCGCATCCAGGATGGCGAGCCCCCGCTTTCCCCCAGTATCGCTCGACGAATGGTGCAGCACTTCACGCATTTGCACCGCACCATGGCAGCGCCGTCCCCGAACGTCCCGCAGGAAGAGCAGATCGCGCTGACCGAGCGGGAAAGCGAAGTGTTGCAACTGGTTGGCAAGGGCTACACCCTGCCGGAGATCGCCGTTCAACTCGGCCTCTCGCGCCATACCGTGGCGGACTACGTCAAGCAGATCTACCGCAAGCTCAATATCTCATCGCGGGCCGAAGCGGCCCTGGAAGCGGTTCGGCGCGGTCTGGTGCGTTGACCTGACCGTCGGAGCCTGATGGTTGTTGTCTCTTACCTGCCTACTTACAGTCCCTCTATATATATGTCAGCCGACCCGATGCCCATGGAAGCTTCCGAGTGCTATCTCAATGGCACCTTCCAGCCGCTTTCGCAATGCCAAGTTTCCGTCCTGGATCGGGGCTTCATCTTCGGTGATGGCGTCTACGAGGTGATACCGGTCTACGGCCGTCGCGTGTTCAGGGCCCAGGACCACCTGGCAAGGCTGTCACGCAGCCTGTCGGCTGTCGGCATCAAGAGTCCGCAGCAGGCTGCCGACTGGTTGTCCCTTGTGCGAGAACTCGTCGCCCGCAACGCGCCTGATGACCAGTGCATCTATATCCAAGTGACCCGCGGCGTCGCAAGGCGCGATCATGCCTTCCCGCACGGGGTCGAGCCCACGGTATTCATGATGAGCTTTCCCTTTCCTCATCTTTCAATGGAGAGGCGCTCACAGGGCTTAGTCTGCATCACTGCCCCCGATCTACGCTGGCGCAATGCCCACATCAAATCGATATCGCTTCTGGGCAATGTTCTCGCACGTCAGCTGTCTGTCGAGAATGACGCTTCGGAGACCATCCTCATAAGAGATGGGCTCCTGACCGAGGCCTCTGCTTCAAATGTCTGGCTGGTCCGCAATGGGCGTCTGGCAGCGCCCCAGCGCGACCATGACAAGCTGGAGGGCATTCGCGTGAGCCTGCTCGAAGAACTGACTGCCGAGTTGGGCGTAGCTCTTGAGTTTCGTCCGGTTGCAGAGTGGGAACTGCGCTGCGCGGACGAGATTCTGTTGACCTCTGCCACTAAAGAGGTGGTCTCGGTCACCACCCTTGATGGGGAATCGGTCGGTGCAGGGCGGCCAGGCCCTGTGGGGCAGTCCCTCTACCAAGCCTATCAAGAGGCTAAGCGCTTGCAATCTCATTGAGGCAGAGGGCTGTTTGTTGGCCTAATAAGGGGTCAGGCAAACTATTTTGCAGAAATCCTTGACACGCTCATTTGTCACGTGCACAATCTCATCTCTCGGCGCTAACCCGCTGTGGGCAGGCAAAAAGGCAGAAACAACAAAAACCTTTCGCTTGACTCGGAAATAAAATTAGTGCAATAATTGATGTCTTCGCTGGAAAAACAGCAGAGCAAGAGAAGGAAAAGTAGTTAATAACCTTTCGCTTGACTCGGAAATAAAATTAGTGCAATAATTGATGTCTTCGCTGCATATGCAGCAAACGCCAAAACGGCGAGTTCATTAAGAAATCAACCGATAAGCGTGGGCGTTTGGCTTGATGCAAATATACCAAACGCTCATATGAAGTACGGAAATTTTCCGTAATTCCTTGAGTGTGCATTGTTCGCAATGCAAAAAGATCGAACTATAGAGTTTGATCCTGGCTCAGATTGAACGCTAGCGGCATGCTTTACACATGCAAGTCGAACGGCAGCGCGGGGCAACCTGGCGGCGAGTGGCGAACGGGTGAGTAATACATCGGAACGTGCCCTGTGATGGGGGATAACTACGCGAAAGCGTAGCTAATACCGCATACGACCTAAGGGTGAAAGTGGGGGATCGAAAGACCTCACGTCATAGGAGCGGCCGATGGCGGATTAGCTAGTTGGTGAGGTAAAGGCTTACCAAGGCGACGATCCGTAGCTGGTCTGAGAGGACGACCAGCCACACTGGGACTGAGACACGGCCCAGACTCCTACGGGAGGCAGCAGTGGG